>CANBUF010000272.1 GCA_947372575.1 Alcaligenaceae bacterium
ACATTTGCTGAGCTACCCTCACCCCGAGTCTGTTTATCTCGTCACGGACAGCGCCCCGTTACCGATGCGGACCTTATACGAAGATCTTGCGCTTATTGTTGGAGGTCCAGTTCCTGCCGAAGGCAATCCACCTAAAGGCGTCGGAAGCAAACGGTTAAGCAACGCACGCTTGCTTTCAACAGGTTTTAAATTTAAATGGCCCGATAGCCGAGCAGGCTATGCAAGCGTCGTTGACGTCTAGCCAAGGCTTTCGCAAACAAAAAACAGATCAGGACTCTGGATAGTGAATTTCAAGTATATCCAGATCCTGCACGCCACCCGGTGTGCGTAATGTCACCGTATCACCCTCGCGCGCTTTAATAAATGCACGGGCAACAGGTGAAATCCAGCTGATTTTTCCCTGCAGAGGCTCAGCCTCATCGACCCCGACAATCGTAATCGTATGCTCCAGACCCTCGGGGTCGCTATAGACCACGGTCGCCCCGAAAAACACTTGATCTTTATTGGGCTGTGCACTCGGATCAACGACCTCAGCGATCTCCAAGCGTTTGGTCAAAAAACGCATGCGTCGATCGATTTCACGTAATCGCTTTTTACCGTAAAGATAATCACCGTTTTCTGAGCGATCGCCATTTGAGGCTGCCCAGGAAACAACTTTGACCATAGCAGGGCGCTCTTCGAGCATCAGTTGTGCAAGCTCAGAACGTAAGGCGGCATATCCTGCGGGCGTCAGATAATTACGCGTCCCAGCAGGCAGGGGCGCGGCCTCAGGCAGGTCGTCCTCATCCTCATGATCCTGCTCTTTCACAAATGCTTTATTCATTGATCTTTATCAGAAAATTCATTGCTGTTTTGTTCCACGCTCTAGCTGTTTTCTTATACGCTTTTGCTGTTTTTGTTCCGTGCTTTACAGTTGTGAAACAATTATTTGAATGCAAGGCACTGTTAAACGAGAGACTTCCAGACCGGTTCAAGATCTGCAGGCAAGGCCGGCATACTGCCTAAGTCGTGAAGACTTTCCGTTGGACTGTGGAAGTCAGACCCGGTCGATGCCTTAAAGCCATAATCGCGTGCGACCTGGGCATAGATAGCGTACTCATGCGGTGCATGACTACCCGTGACGACTTCGATAGCCTCGCCCCCTAGGTCTTTGAAAGCATCAAAAAATGCCCCATACTGAACGGGAGTGTAATGATAGCGACCTGGGTGGGCGATCACCGCCACACCCCCAGAGGTATGAATCCACTCGACTGCGGCTTGAAGCCTTGCCCATTGCATGGGTTCATGCGCAGGTCCCTCATCACTCAGATAGCGATCAAAGACAGCCTGGACATTGGGACAATAGCCGGCCTGCACAAGGTAACGGGCAAAGTGGGTGCGACTAATGAGTTCGGGATTGCCAGCAAACGAGAGCACGCCTTCGAATGCGCCAGGCATGCCAAGCGCGGCAAGATTGTCACTGATGCGCCGTGCGCGATCGGCACGCCCTGCCCGCGTAGCGCGCAAACCTTCGACTAACAGGGGATGCTCTGGATTGACATTGAGTCCGACAATATGCACAGTCTGTGATGCCCAGGTCACCGAAATCTCAACACCCGGCAAATACGTCATCCCCAGAGATTCAGCAGTCTCGCGGGCGACCTGCTGACCTGAGACCTCGTCATGATCCGTTAATGACCACAGCCTGACACCTCGTTCAAACGCGCGCGTGGCGACCGCCTCCGGGCTCAGCACACCATCAGAGACAGTCGAATGGCAATGAAGATCAACAGAATGCGGGGAATCAATGTTCATAGATAAATCCCGCTACCGCCTCAATTTGGTCGGCCGCCATGATCGTCGGCGCATGCCCCACGCCTGCGAATTCAACCGCACGTGCATGTGGATTGCGTGCGAGCATGTCCTGAACCGTTTGCGCAGACAGCAGATCTGACTCCTGTCCGCGCACAATGAGAATGGGAGACTGGATTGAGGTGTATCCCTGCCAGAGTGCCTGCTCACCCTGAGCAGCAAGCTCTGGTGTCACGGCTTTAAAAGGCATAGCCAAGGCTAGATCGTAATGTTTGATCCATTTACCAGCTTGTTCGATATAGGTATAGCGCGTCAACGTCTGCCATTGCGCATCGGTGTGGGGTCCAAACGATGCAGCCGTTTTTTTGACGTAACTGACTGCGTCTTCGAAGGTATCAAAACTAACGGGCTCGCCCACATATTGACCTATACGCTCAAGCGAGACGGGTTCGATGTGTGGTCCGACATCATTCAACACGAGTTTATCCAGCCTGATGCCTGTAGACGGCAATATCTGAAAACACTGTGCTGGCGTTTTTTGGGCCTGGGTGACCTGTGCCATTGCCATGGCACCTGCATAGGCAATGCCAATCAACCCGCCCATCGAGGTACCCACCCATTGCAAACGGGTAGGCTGTAGTCTGGCGATGAGACTCACCATGTCAGCGGCGTATTGGGGAACGGCATAAAACATGGGGTTTGCCAGACGATCAGAAAGCCCCCGACCAACGACATCCGGGCACACCACCCTGAAGTCCCGCGACAAGCGTTGCGCCAGATCATCAAAATCACGTCCGGTGCGTGTCAATCCGTGCACACAGAGCACCGTATCAGGATTATCCTGATCACCCCATTCGTAGTAAGCCATCCGGTGCAAACCAGCCGGACTACTGCAAGTCACTGCATTGAGTCGGGGTGAAGCCATGACAACGTCTCCAAAATATCTTAATTTGATTGTAGTGGTTTATAACGCCATCAGCGTTCAAAGGCATGATGCCAGTAGCGTTTATTACGCAGGCGCAATGAATCAACCACAAAAATATCGTCACGCGATTCAACGTATATCGCACCATGTTGATCCGTGCGCCAGAGCGTTGCTCCACCAGTCAGCCAACGCTCACTGATCTCGGCATGAGGATGACCAAAGCGATTCAGGTGTCCTACTTGTGCCACGGCGTGCCGCGCCCCCAGATGGGAAACAAATCCTCTGGAGGATGAGGTGCGCGAACCATGATGCGGCATCAGAACAAGGTCAGCTTGCGGCGGGAATCTTTGCAGTATTTCCTGTTCCTGTTTACTCCCGATATCACCCGGGAACAACACCGAATGCTGATGTCCTGCCAGGTGCAGCACGCAACTTCTGTCATTCGCACTTTGTTTGATTTTCTTTTGTCGGGCTTGATCTTCAGCAGGCAATAACGCACTGGGATGCAATAGGGTCAATTGCACATCGTCTAGCACCCACTTCTGACCAGCCTCACACAAGCTGAGAAGAGGCAGTGGCTGCGCAACCAGGTCGTAAGATTTTTGCTTCAACCAGTCTGCCACATCAAACGAGGCATGAACATGTGCGACGTTGAATTTTTGTAACAACGTCACAAGCCCTCCCGAGTGATCGGCATCCGCGTGCGACACAAAAACGTGATCGATTTGCCTGATCCCCAGCGCACGTAACGCAGGCAGCAAAACACGAGCGGCCGCATCCGTATTACCCAGTCTGGGGCCGGTATCGATCAGAATGTTTTTTTGCGCAGTTTGAACAATGACCGCTGCGCCCTGCCCGACATCCATCACCCACAGCTTCCAGGCACCCGGGCGAGGTCGCTCTGGCTGCCAGACTAGAGCTGGCAAGAGCAGACACCACCCTGCCCATCTGGCCGGCAAGCCCGGAGGCTGCAAGGCCCATACAACGCCCAACATGGCCAAGCCAAACCACCAAATGGGCATTGCAGAAACCTCAATCATTGCCCAAGGAGCCTCTGCAAACCAGGTGATAGGAACCATGGACCAG
>CANBUF010000273.1 GCA_947372575.1 Alcaligenaceae bacterium
GTTGATTTTTTGCTGAATATTATTCCAAATACGGTAGTGGATGCTTTTGCAAAAGGTGAGATTTTGCAAGTGCTATTGATCGCGATCATGTTTGGTTTTGCGTTGCACAGACTCGGCGCAAAAGGTCGCCTGGTGTTTGATCTGATCGACAAAGTTTCACACGTGTTCTTCAGCATTGTCAGTATGATCATGAAGCTCGCACCAATTGGTGCCTTTGGTGCGATGGCGTTCACCGTTGGCAAGTATGGCCTGGGTTCGCTGTTTTCCCTGGGCAAACTGATGGGCACCTTCTATCTCACTTGCCTGATTTTTGTCTTTGTAGTGCTTGGTGCGATTTCAATGTTTCATGGCTTTAGCGTCTGGAAACTGATTAAGTACATCAAGGAAGAAATGCTGATCGTCTTGGGTACCTCGTCATCAGAATCCGTCTTGCCACGCATGCTGGCAAAGATGGAAAACCTGGGTGTACAGAAATCTGTCGTAGGTCTCGTCATTCCTGCAGGCTATTCCTTTAACCTGGACGGTACTTCGATCTATCTGACGATGGCGGCAGTGTTTGTTGCGCAGGCGACCAATACACCACTCGACCTGGGTCATCAGATCACACTCCTTGCGGTGCTGTTACTCACCTCTAAAGGTGCAGCAGGCGTGACAGGCAGCGGCTTTATTGTTCTGGCAGCCACATTGGGTGCAGTGGGTCATGTCCCAGTAGCGGGTCTTGCCTTGATTCTGGGAATTGACCGTTTTATGTCCGAAGCACGTGCACTGACTAACCTGGTCGGCAATGCGGTGGCGACGATTGTGGTGGGCAAATGGTGTGGTGAAGTCAATGATGCCAAGTTACAAGCGCACCTGAATCACGAGACCTATATTGACGCAAATGATCCAGAACTGGAAATGGTCGAAACCGAAGAAGGCGGCAAACTTGTCCCTGCTGCAATCAAATGAACTGATTAAACGTTCAGCTAGGGTGAATTTGTCAAAAATTTATTAACAGCTTTAAGGGTTAAGCCGCAATTGTTTAATATTCAACATCCAAAACAATTCAACGGTTTAACCCGCTAGCCGAAACGTCAGATTGATCCGCTCAGCACCCCACGTCTCATGAACGCCAGGTGGTAACGGCAAGACGCCATGAAACCGCAAGCGCGCAGCACCGCCCCAAACCAGTACATCTCCGTGAACAAGCTCTAAACGGCTCACTGGATCGCTGCGCTGATCGCCACCGAAGACAAAGGTCGCTGGCAGGCCAAGCGAGACTGATACGATGGGCGCACTAAAGTCACGTTCATTCCTGTCCTGATGGAGGGACATTTTTGTGCCTGACAGATACCGATTGATTAAACAGGAATCGGGATTGAAATCAGCAAAACCTGCCTCAGTTGCTGCAGTCCGGGCCAGCGTCTGAAAAGCCTCAGGCATGGCGGGCCAGGGATGTCCTGTCAATGGATCACGTTCGACATAACGATAGCCATATTGATCACTATGCCAGCCTAGCGCACCACAGGCAGTCGTCGACACCGACATCTCAAAACCACCAGGAGTCGTGAGTTGGCGCAATGGTGAGGTTTGGGCAATCTGAGCAATCTCAGCAGATAATCCTGAGGCGCACGCTAATGCAAAACCATGTAAAAGTGCGATTCCAGAACCGAGGTGCTCCGTGTAAACGGAGTCCTCTGAGATTCGGGAAAACAAATCAGCCATCAGCTCTGAATGATATCGAGCTTTGCTATGCCCAGGGCGAGGGTCTTGGCGCCGACCTCCCGGAACTGGATTTGCGCTTGCGCATCCATACCAGTACCTGACAAGCCAATCACGGTACCCTCGCCAAAGCGAGCATGACGCACGCCTTGACCCACGCGGAATTGCTGAGCCCCTACAGTCACGCCACTCGCCAGCATTTTGGCAGGCACAGTCGATTGGGGAGCGGCCGCCTGACCGCCCTGACGACCGTAGGTATTACCAGAATAATTGCTCGTCTTCCAGCGTGGTTCGCTATCACTCAGTCCCTGTTTGGGCGTGAGCCATTTAAGATGTTCTTCGGGGACCTCGGCCAGAAATCTGGAACGCATGGCATAACGGGTCTGACCGTGCAACATGCGGCTCTGAGCGAGACTGAAGTACAAGCGCTCACGCGCACGCGTAATGGCAACGTACATTAAGCGTCGTTCTTCTTCGAGACCAGAGGGGTCATTCACGCTATTTTCATGCGGGAAGAGACCTTCTTCCATGCCAGTGATAAACACCGCATCAAACTCAAGACCTTTTGCAGCATGTACCGTCATGAGCTGAACCGCATCTTGTCCAGCCTGAGCCTGGTTGTCACCCGCTTCTAGCGCAGCATGCGACAGGAACGCCATCAGCGGCGACAGGCCGCCAAGACCTTCTTCCATCGGATCGGGTTCAGCGCCAGATGGACTGGGCACGACCAGTCCCGCGGGTAAACCACTCATATTGGCTTCGATAGCGAAAGCAGCCGCAGCATTGATAATTTCGTTCAAGTTTTCGATGCGATCGGCACCCTCGCGATCCTGTTCGTAATGCGCGATCAAACCACTGTGGGCGATCACATGCTCGACAAGTTCGGGCAGCGGCAGCATACGGGTTTCTTCGGCCAGTCGGGCAATCATCATGGCGAACTGTGCGAGGTTTGCGCCGCCCTTACCCGGCACACGCGCCACGGCGGCAGACAAGCTCGTGTCATACGCCTTGGCCTGATCGCCGAGCAACTCAAGGGTCCGCGCACCAATTCCGCGAGGAGGAAAATTCACCACCCGCATCCAGGAAGTATCATCATCCGGATTGGCCATCAGGCGCAAATAGCCAAGTGCGTGCTTGACTTCCTGTCTCTCAAAAAAGCGCAGACCGCCATAGACTTTATAAGTCACGCCGGCAGAAAATAAAGCATGCTCAATGACGCGTGACTGAGCATTACTGCGATAAAGCACGGCAATCTGACTTCGATCGCGACCATCAGAAATCAGTGCACGGACTTCTTCGACGAGCCATTGGGCTTCAGACAAATCCGAGGGCTGTTCGACGACGCGAATCTGTTCACCCTCACCTTGTTCAGTCCAGAGATTTTTACCTAGACGCCCATTGTTATGGGTGATCAACGCATTGGCTGCATCCAGAATATGTCCGAATGAGCGGTAGTTTTGTTCAAGTCGAATGACCGTGCCCTGCGCATAGTCGCGTTCAAAGTCGGACATATTGCCAACGTTTGCACCACGAAAAGCATAGATCGACTGATCATCATCGCCCACGGCAAAGATACTCGCATCACCACCAGCCAGTAAGCGTAGCCATTTGTATTGCAGTGTATTGGTATCCTGGAACTCATCTACCAGAACGTGCTTGAAGCGTCGCTGATAATGCGTGCGTACAGGCTCATTACGCGACAGCAACTCATAGGCGCGCAATAGTAATTCAGGAAAATCGACGACGCCTTCGCGTTGGCATTGTGTTTCGTAGAGGGTGTAAATCTCGATCATTCGGCGACGCAAGCTATCGTAAGCCTCGATATCCCCGGGTCGTTGACCTTCTTCTTTGGCACCATTAATAAAGCGCTGTACATCACGCGGTGGATACTTGTCATCATCAATTCCGTTGGCTTTGAGCAAACGTTTGATTGAAGCCAACTGATCCGCAGTATCCAGGATGTGAAAAGCCTGCGGCAATCCTGCGTCACGATGATGTGCCCGCAGCATGCGGTTACATAATCCGTGAAAGGTACCAATCCACATCCCGCGAATATCAATTGGCAAGATACTGGTGACACGGGCAACCATTTCGCGG
>CANBUF010000274.1 GCA_947372575.1 Alcaligenaceae bacterium
ATTGGTTGAGGTCATCAGCGATCATACCTGAGCCTAATGGTGCTCAATATCCTCGACTACAACCGTCAGGAAGTCGATAAAAGCCTTCACTTTTGCTGACAGATTTCGCCTGGGCAGGTAGACCACACTCACCTGCGGACCATCTACAACATAATCTGAGAGCACGGGGATCAATTGGCCTGAGCGCAACGCGTGCGCAGCGATAAAATTGCTGATCATCGTGATCCCCCCGCCAGCGATAGCCGCTTCAAGTAAGCACTCAGCATTGTTGATGTTCAATGCACCTGAGACCGACTGGGAAAAAACTTGACCATTCTTGGAAAAGAGCCAGGGTCTGTGTTCGCCTGTGAGGGGCAGCAGGTAGGCCAGGCACTGATGGTGTGCCAGATCTCCGGGCGTGGTGGGCTTTCCATGTTGCTGAATATATGCAGGCGAGGCGCAGGCTGAAAATTTGAGTTGACAAAGGGGGCGGGCGACTACGCGCGTATCGCTGATTGGTCCTACCAGAATGGCAGCATCAATGCCTTCATATGAAAGATCGACTGCGCGATCGCTGAGCTCAACATCGATGGAAATTTCTGGATACTGCTGCGTAAAGCTTAAGAGTCGGGGGGTCACTACCCGACGCCCGAAGCCGACAGGCATCTGTACTCTCAGGCGTCCCTGGGGCGTGGTGGTGTGGTGCGTCATCGCGCTTTCGGCATCCTCAATCTCTGACAGGATGTGACGGCAACGCTCAAAAAAACTGGCGCCATCATCTGTCAGGCTGACCAGGCGAGTCGATCGTTGCAATAGTTTGACACCTAGTTCCAGTTCGAGACGGGCGACGGACTTGCTGACCGCAGAGGCTGTCAGACCCAGTTTTTGGGCCGCAACGGTAAAACTGCAGGTTTCTGCGACTTTGGCAAAAACAAGTAAAGCATTCAGGTTGCGCATTTCAAAACCATTTGAAAACTCTAATGAATGAATATCAGTCACTATTGTTTTTCATTCTAAAGGATTGACTCAAAAAAAATCAGTCGTTAGGATGCAGAGATGAAATTCATTCATCATTTTTCAAAGAAAAAATATGCCCTCAGGTCTTTCTGAATCGAATTCCAGACTTCCAGAATATGAAGTCTTTGCGCTCCGGTATGCCACCCGCGATGCACGGCGTCCACATCACTTTATTGGTGGGGATCCGCATGATGGGCCCATGCCGATGGATTACTTCGTCTGGCTGATTCGCAATGCAGAGCATACTTTTGTTGTTGATACGGGGTTTGGCGCAGACATCGCAGCAAAACGCGGCCGCACGTTATTGCGCACGCCCGCCGAGGGACTGGCTTTGCTTGGGATCGATGTCAATCAAGTCAAAGACGTGATCATCACGCACTTGCATTATGACCATGTGGGGACATTCGAGAGTTTTCCGGTTGCGCAGTTTCATTTGCAGGAAGATGAGATGTCCTATGCGACGGGTCGTCACATGCGCCATCAGCAGTTCAACCATGGCTACGAAGTGGATGAAGTCGTCGGGATGGTGCGCCTGGTCTATAAAGATCGCGTCACGTTTTATGACGGACAGGCCGAACTGGCGCCGGGCGTGAGTATCCACCGGATAGGCGGTCATACTCACGGAATGCAATGTGTCCGTGTCCACACGCGCAGAGGCTGGGTCGTACTGGCCTCAGATACCAGTCATTATTACGAGCACTTTGAAAATAAGCGGGCGTTCACCACGATGTTCAATGTAGCTGAGGCAGTCGATGGTTATGACACGCTGGCACAACTCGCAGACTCCGCCAGGCATATCGTTCCAGGCCATGATCCTCTGGTGATGCGGCGCTATCCCGCAGTCTCTGACGCGCTTGAGGGCATTGCAGTCCGACTCGATGCAACGCCGCAGTATGCTGACGCTTCACACGACGTCACGCTGCCTGCTTGATGACTGCCAATGGATGTCTGGCTCGGGTTGGTCCAGACCGCCGGCAGCCTGGCCGATTGTCTGGAACCTCTTCGTGTCAGATCGTCCGAGGTAGTTACTTGACCGGATGTTCTCCATGACCCACAGGTAAGGGAGCCAGCGGAGGTTGCACACCCGCAGGCAGAGGGGATCTGTCAACATTCAGGATCATCGACACCATTACGTAATAGCCATTGACAGCAATCAGGTCGACCACACCTTGTTCACCAAACAGATCGATCACGGCCTTGTAGGTCGCATCGCTCACTTGATGGTTGGTGTGCAGTTCATGTGAAAAATTAAACACAGCAGTTTCGTCTGGTTTCATCCCCACAGGGTATTTTCCTAGCGCCAGTTGTTCTGCGATGGCAGGCTCAAGACCTGCTTTCAACGCCAGACGATGGTGGGCAAACCATTCGTATTGCGCACCCCAGTGGCGTGCCGTCACCAAGATCGCAAACTCATTCAGACGTGCGGGTAAGGAGCTGTGAAAACGGATCTGCTCGCCGACTTTGCGCAGTTGTTCAGCGAGGACAGGACTACGCAAATATACATTGAAGGGCGCACCCAGACTGGTGGCACCTTGCACCACACCCGCACTGCCCGTACCTGAAACAGGACCTGCCATCAGTGCTTCAAAATATTTTTTCTGATCTGGCGTCATCTCTGACAGTGGCGTGATTTTGAAACGACGCTGATCATCCTGGGCGTGGGCATTGAGCGATCCTACTGCGAGGGCCGTAACGAGTAATAATTTTTTCCAGCTTTTCATCTTTATGTCTCCGGGTGGATATCAGTACATGCTGAATATTGTTGAGCGTGTTGTGATTGAATGCATTGCCATGATTGCGTGACCTGAGCAGACTGACTCAGTCTGCGCGAATGTTGTTGCTTTTGACGAGGGCACTCCATTTATCGATCTGCCCTTGCAAAAAGGCCGCGAATTCTGTTGGTGTGTTACCCACGGGTTCAACGCCCTGTGTCCGCATGCGCAGCTGGACGTCTGGTTGTTGCGTGGCAAGCCGCACGGTGTCGGAAAGCCTGGTGATCACCTCTGGTGGCGTGCCTGCCGGGACAAAGAAGCCATTCCACTCGACAACTTCAAAGCCTTGATAGCCGCTCTCACTGACGGTCGGCACATCCGGTAAAACCTGCATGCGTTGAGCGCCCGTCGTGGCGAGCGCACGAATTTTCCCGGACTGGATATGTGCCAGTCCGGTAATTGGATTGGTGAAATATGCAGAGAGACGACCTGCAAGCACATCCGCCATGGCCGGTGCACCGCCTTTGTATGGGACGTGTACCCAATCGATGGCGGCATCGCGCGCCAGCATTTCGGCTGCCAGGTGTGCCGCACCGCCTGCACCGTAAGAGCCATAATTAAGCTTACCCGGATTGGCAGTGGCGAAGGCGATGAGCTCCTGGATATTCTGAAAAGGAGCTGCTGCAGGCACCACCAGAATCAGCGGCATATTGATCGCCTGGGAAACCGGGATCAGATCTTTCACCGGATCAAACGTTAATTTGTGCAGTACGGCGTTGACTACATATGGAAACGTATCAAACAGCATGGTGTAGCCGTCAGCAGGGGATTGCAATACCGTATTGGCCGCCAGGATACCGCTTGCGCCCGGGCGGTTTTCAACCACGATCGACTGGCCAAGCAAGCTGGCCATTGGCTGAGAGAGCAGGCGTGCGTTGCCATCCGCCCCACCACCTGGTGGATACGGAACGACCAGCCGCAGTGGTTTAGCAGGAAAGGGTTGGGCCAGCGCAACTGTGCCCGAGCAGATTCCGAACAGCATCAGCAGGAGCAAGGCACGTGCACGCGTGCA
>CANBUF010000275.1 GCA_947372575.1 Alcaligenaceae bacterium
AGGGGTAGAGTTTGAGGTTAAAGCGGATTTCAAACAGTGCAATGAGTTCATCGACTCGACGTTTGACTTCTTCACGTTTAACGCCGCTACGCTTGAGCGGATAGGCGATGTTGTCCCAGGCGCTCATCCAGGGGAACAGCGCGTCGCGATAGTTTTGAAATACATAGCCGATACGCGTGTCTTTGAGTGTTTTACCGTCAAACAGAATTTGTCCGCCATCGATGGGCATCAGGCCCGAGATCATATTGATCAGGGTGGATTTGCCGCAACCGTTAGGACCAAAAATCGAAACGATCTTTCCCTTTGGAATATTCAGGTCAAAATTTTGATACAGCGGACTCCCACCAAAAGCTTTGTTCAGCCCGCGGATGGTGACATGCGTACCGGGAGGTTGTGGTCGTTCGAGCGCAGTGCTCATGCTTTGCCGCTCCAGTGGATGAGGTGCTTTTCCAGCATCATGAATAAGACGTTCAGACCGTAACCAACCGCACCGGTAATGATGATTGAGCTGTACATTTCTTTAACATTGAATACTTGTTGAGCGTCGATGATGCGGTGCCCGAGACCATCCTCAGAGCCAATGAACATTTCCGCCACAATGACGATCACCAGCGCCATGGAAATCCCGCTACGCAAGCCAACAAATGTTTGTGGCAGGCTCTCCATGAGCAAGACATCTTTAAAAATATAACGTTTTGGAATTCCCATCGTCATGGCGGCCATCACGCGGGTTTTCTTTGCATTCATGACCCCATAAGCGCTGTTGAATAAAATCACTAACACCGCAGCGAAGGCTGCAATCGCGACTTTGTTCAGATCGGTAATTCCAAATATCAATAGGAAAAGTGGGATGAGCGCCGAGGAGGGTGTTGAGCGGAAAAAGTCCACCAGAAACTCCACGCTACGGTAAATCGATCGTGAACTACCCAGGGCAATACCCAGCGGTACGCCCACGATCGTGGCTACGCCAAAGGCATAGAGCGTTCTTCTCATCGTGGCGAGTAAGTCGATATTCATCGCCCCTGTGATAAGCGAGTGCCACAGGAATGCGAGCGTATCCACGGGCGGTGGAAGTAAAACAGGCTTGACCCATTTAGCTGAGATTGTGATTTCCCATAACCCGAGTAACAGCAGCGGGCCAATGAGGGGCAAGAACCAGGCGAGGTTGATTCTAGGCAGACGGATGAAATCAAACGTCCTTATTTCACGCATAACAATTCCCTTGGTTGTATCGCATTAAAAGCAAAGTGGCTGCCGCATCAGCTGATGCATAGCCATATTGTGCAAGCAAGTTGTATGCCAGCGCGGCGATGGGTGATTGTTTTTTTTGGGCTCAGGTTTGAACGGCCTGGAGCTCCTGTTGCACGTGATGTACGGACCTTTGCAACTGCTTCATCGGGTAGGTGAGTTCAGGATACTGATTCTCCAGAACGACCTGTGGCAAGGGTGGCCGAGCACGTGCGGGCTCGCTCGACTCAGGCAGCCCCATGTCAGACAGCAAGCTTTTAAGATGCTTGATAATTGCCTGTGGAGCATCTGGCATGGCGATGAGGATATTCATGACGGCTGCAATCTGCGATGCCAGCATGTGGCTCTGGACCAGCAGATTGTTAAATTCCGCCACATGTTTCTGTCTGGATTGCGGCTCCAGCATCATTCTGTAAAAGGCTCCTGCAAAGTTGCTAAAGGCCACATGGACATTTTTGCGAGCCAATCGCCAACTCAGATCAGCTTGTTGCGTCAGTGGGTTTTGCAGGTCACGTCCAACTGCATTGCGCGTGTCAAGATACTGCAAACCAGACTGGAGATACGCCCGGTTTGCCGCAACCGCGGCTCTTGCCAGCGAGGGCATGAACTGGGACTCCCACCAGGGTAAAAAGTAACTGCACGCAAAGCAAACGATCGAGCCGACCAGCGTATCGATCGCGCGATCCTCAATGACGGTCGAGGAACCAGGATCAATGAAGTGGAACGCGAGCAACACGGCTGTCGTGTTGAAGGTTGACGCCGCCATGTAATTAATCTGAATCATGCTTGCACCAATAATGGTGACTAGCACCATGATGGCCAAAAGCAGTCCCTGTTCGTGAATACTGGCCAGGATTCCAAAGGCCACACCACACCCGAGCAATGTGCCGAATAATCTCCAGCCGTTACGTTGACGGGTCAGCGCAAAGCCGGGCTTCATGATGATCAGTACGGTCAGTAATATCCAGTAGCCTTGTCGAGCCAGTACCGGTATCAGTGTAGATAGCGTCATTGCAATCCCGACTGCGAGAGTGACGCGCAAGGCGTAGCGGCAAAAAGGCGAGTCCAGCCGCAGGTTACTGGTAATCATACCGACGCGGAACTGGTCGCGAGACAGAAACTGCGTCAGGGAGTTTGTCATGTCGACAGACTTGATGGCCTGGGTATCTTTGTCGCAATGACTGAATTCTGCCATGCGATCGATCATGTTCGCACTCAGTCTCAGGCGACGCAAGATTTCGACACACAAGCGATAAACGTCCGGTTCACGTGTGTTCAGGCCTGATTGTTGCATGAGCTGTACTTCATATTCCAGCGCCCGTAATTCGGCTTTGACACTGCTGCGTCGTGTCACAGCACGATTGCGTGACACCGCGAGTGCGACACGCTCGATATCTTCGGACATTTTATAAAGGGCATCGCGCATAAATACCAGCGCATCAGATTTCTCGAGTGCCGATCTCAGCAGAACATAATCCGTTCGCGTTGCTACCAACGTATCCAGAATCCCAATCATTTCGATGAACAGATTCCATAGCATGATGCGGCGTGGATCCTTTCTGGAGGCTTCGGTTGAGAGCCCTCTCAGAACCATGTCGCGAGCAGCCTGGTGCTTTTCAGTCATATCTGACTGACAAGCGATTAAAGCCTGATAGCTGGTGTCCAGATTCCCATCCAGGTTGTACATGTTTGCACGATGCGCAATGTAGTCTGCGGTGGAGAATAGTGCGACAGACAAGGCCTGTTCTTTTTCGCGCATGATCATGATGCGGCTGATCAGATAACTGAACAGCGCGTAGAACAGTCCTCCCCCGAACGATGTCAGGGAATGTAGCCAGACTGCGTCCGTGGAAAGGGGGGCGTGCATGGTGACCGTCATGAGTAACAGACATGCAAAGCCGATCTGCCCACCTTTCTTGCCGTAGACCGACAGCATGGAAAAAAAGAAACACTGACCGATGACGGCAAACCAGATCAAAAGCGGATGTGACGAGGCCAGGCCCGTGATTGTGACCGTGACCGCGCCCAGCAGGGCGCCGCCCAGCATTTCCCGCCCACGATGCTCGTGCGGACCTGGCTGGTCGATAAAGGCCACGCAGAGTGCGCCAAAGGTCGCGACCAATCCCGAGGAATACCAGCCAAACAGCCCGCCCAGCACCAGAATCGGCAGCAGCGTGCCCGTGGCTCGACGCATCCCGCTGTAAAAGTGGTGACTGTAAATGAAGCGCTGAATGTGGTTAATGCGAATGTCCATACCGCACTCTATCGAAGACCTGGATGCGTGACAACCTCTGACCAAGCTATTTTTAGCTAAATTGCAGGTCTGAAAATAGCTTGAAGGTCAGTTCGATTTGCGCTGGGACGCACAACACGTTAAAGTTTTAGGTTCGTGCAAAAAAGCATATCGCTTCTTTGCACAATGGCTTCTTAGTTTGGGTCACAGCCCTGCGCGTGCTTGCCATTAAACTTTTGCTGCTGCCCCCGCCACAAGCGTGTGGTCAGCGCGTCCG
>CANBUF010000276.1 GCA_947372575.1 Alcaligenaceae bacterium
TATTTTTATTGTCTCGCGCGTCAGTGTGCAATCGGGCTCTGATGAACTCCAGATCAACATCGCGCCTTCTAGCCACCAGAAATGTGAACGTTGCTGGCATTACCGACAAGACATCGGCCAGGACGCAGCACATCCGCATATCTGCGCACGCTGTGTCTCTAGCCTGAATGAAGCTGCGACGGCGCCAGTGCAATAGGCCATTCAAACGTTGAAAACAGATACCAACCTGCAACAACAGTCAGATACATCGATCCAGCGCCCCGGTTATCAGGGCCTGGGTCGGTGGTTGACGCTCGCCGTATTGCTGATCATCACGGACCAGCTCACCAAGATTGGATTCGATACACAACTACGCTACGGCTCACGTATTCATATTGCTCCATTCTTTGACTTCACCTTGCTCTACAACACGGGTGCAGCATTTAGCTTTCTGGCTGATGCAGCAGGATGGCAACGCTGGTTTTTTACCTTGCTCGGCCTCTCGGCTGCAGGTTTCATCATATGGATGATGAATAAAAACAGGCGTCACCATCGCTTCATGCTGGCACTGTCGCTCATATTGGGTGGCGCGCTGGGCAACGTGATCGATCGGGTGATGTACGGCCATGTCATTGATTTTTTATTGTTTTACTGGGATCAGTGGTATTACCCGGCCTTTAATCTGGCGGACATCGCAATTACGCTGGGTGCTATGCTGTTGATTCTCGATGAGCTGCTTCGTTTAAGAGGTTCGCGTGCAAGATCTACATAACAAACGTATTGTGCTGGGCTTAAGCGGCGGAATCGCCTGCTATAAGTCGGCAGAACTTGTGCGACGTTTAATCGAGCGCGGCGCAACCGTTGATGTGGTGATGACCGAGGCTGCTACGCATTTCATCACTCCAGTCACCATGCAGGCATTATCTGGACGACCGGTATTTGTCGATGCCTGGGATGCACGCATTTCGAACAATATGCCGCACATTGATTTGTCACGCGGGGCGGACGCGATCCTGATTGCACCCGCCTCGGCTGACTTTATGGCAAAACTTGTCCAGGGCCGTGCGGATGATCTCCTGTCGACCCTTTGTCTGGCACGTGCCTGCCCATTGCTGGTGGCACCCGCCATGAATGTTGAAATGTGGACACAGGCACCGACCCAGCGCAACGTTGCACAACTGCTGCTGGACGGCGTGCAGGTACTGGGGCCAGGCTCCGGCAGTCAGGCCTGCGGTGAAACCGGTGACGGAAGAATGCTCGAACCGTCGCAATTACTCGCCGAGATGATTGGTTTTTTTCAACCCAAATCGCTGAGCGGTAAACATGTCCTGATTACGGCCGGCCCAACTGTCGAGCCAATCGATCCGGTGCGTGTCATCAGCAACCGGTCTTCTGGCAAAACAGGCTATGCCCTGGCTCAAGCGGCCTGGGAGGCCGGCGCACACGTCACAATGATTTCTGGCCCAACCGCGCTGAACACCCCCTATGGGGTCAGCCGAATAGATGTCGAAACAGCCCAGCAAATGTTCGACGCCGTCATGGCCAACATCGCGGGACAAGATATTTTCATTGCGGTTGCTGCCGTGGCTGACTGGCGGGTCGCAAACATCGCAACAGACAAAATCAAGAAAAAAGGTACGAATACGCCTGAGCTGAATTTTGTTCCCAACCCGGATATTCTGGCAACTGTAGCGAGCTTGCCAAATGGCCCCTGGTGCGTAGGTTTTGCGGCAGAGACTGAACGGCTTTCGGAGTTTGCCCACGAAAAGCGCTTGCGTAAAGGTATACCTATGCTCATCGGCAACCTTGCACAGCACGTAATGGATGCAGACCACACGACGGTTTCAATTTTTGATGAGCATGGTGAGCACCCTCTACCCTCCAGTGCCAAGCATGATGTCGCACGAAAAATCATCGATGCCGTCATACAACGCATGCCTGGCCTGTCAAACTGAACCAAAGCACACGTGCAAGCACTGATCGATTTCACCACAAATTATATTCAGCACCATCAGGCCTGGGCGGGGCCGATTATCTTTGTACTGACTTTTTGCGAGTCGATGCTGATAGTCGGTATTCTGGTGCCCGCAACTGCCTTGCTTTTGTTTGCGGGTGGTTTGATCGGCAACGACACACTGCCCTTGCTACCGATCTTGCTCTGGGGCTATGCCGGTGCGATTATCGGTGACGCCATCTCGTACTGGATTGGCAAAAAACTTGGCCGGGGCGTACTGAGGTGGGGACCACTCAAACCGCACCGCAAATCGGTCGCCCGAGCAAGGCTATTCTTTTATCGCTTCGGTTTTGTAGCTGTGCTGGCGGGACGGTTTTTAGGTCCTCTGCGCAGTACCGTCCCGACCGTTTCAGGAGTCATGGGCATGACCGAGCTCAAGTTCCAATTCGCCAACGTAATATCCGCACTGTTCTGGGTACCGGGACTGCTTGCACCTGGCTATCTCGCAACCACAGCCATAAAAGCTGTGGGCGCATCCACTTTGTCAAATACTACGGTCCTTTATTCAACAGTAGGATTTTGCATCCTCCTCAGTATCGGTCTATTGATCGTCTTATCGCATCGCAATCAACATAGCTTGCGCAACAAGTCACTGAGAGCCCGCTAAACCTTTTTTATCTCAAATACTGAATATGAAACCAGTCGACCTTAAAGTTCTCGATGCACGTATGCGGGAACATTTACCTGCCTATGGCACAACAGGCTCTGCCGGTCTTGATCTGCGTGCATGCATGGATACGCCGCTGGTGATCGAGCCAGGTGCCACGCATCTTGTTCCAACAGGATTAGCCATACACATTGCGGACCCGGGCTATGCAGCAGTCATTCTGCCCCGGTCCGGTCTTGGGCACAAGCATGGCATAGTGCTTGGGAATCTCGTAGGGCTGATCGACTCTGATTACCAGGGGCCCTTAATGGTGTCTGCATGGAATCGCAGCACGACTGCTTATACCTTGCAACCCATGGAGAGACTGGCGCAGCTGGTCGTGCTCCCCGTGACTCAGGTCCAGTTCAATCTTGTTGAAGATTTTGAACAATCCTCACGTGGAACAGGCGGTTTTGGGAGCACGGGTAAGGGCTAAGCCTCAGGACTTAAGGCTGCGCGTAGGAAAACTTGCCTGCGCGAATCGTTCCCATCACACGCGCACGTTCATCAAACCCCTGATGATCCTGGGCAGTGATGTTTAACACACCGTTCGGGACGGTCAAGTCCTTGGTATTTTCGAGCGCGTCACGCAAGGCACGACGAAACTCAATTGTGGACGGCTTCGCACCCGTTTTCAGTGCACGCGCCACCGCAGAGTCCAGCAACATCCAGGCACCCCATGCATCGCCGGCAAACTGCGTCAGCGAATGTGGGCCATAACGGCCTTCGTAACGGTCAGCAAACTCAAGCGCGACCTGACGCACGGGATTTCCTGCCGGCAACTCACGCGCCACAACACCAGGCCCAGTCGGGAATAGGGTGCCTTCAACATCTTTGCCACCAATTTGCAAAAACTCAAGTGTCCCGATTCCATGGGTCTGGTAAATCAGACCTTGATACCCACGTCCAACCAAAGTTTTTTGAGGCAACGCAGCAGGCGTCCCCGAACCCGCAATCAGAATCGCCTCTGGTTTGGAGGCCATCAACTTCAACACCTGACCGGTGACGGACTGATCAGTACGCTGAAAGGTTTCGCTTGCGACAATTTTAGGATTGCCGTTCGACGCCGCGGTGAACTCTTTAGACCATCCCTCACCATACGAATCTGCAAAACCAAT
>CANBUF010000277.1 GCA_947372575.1 Alcaligenaceae bacterium
TAGTGATGGTTGAGCGCACCTTCTGACTTTTGCCCATCCACTGTTTTCAATGTTCCCGCCGAAATTCGATTCAATCATCCAGGAGGCCCCGGACGACAGATCGTGGTCAATCTTATTCAAACGTAAGCATAGCCGCTTCAAGCGGTTCCTGCCGGGCAGCAACGGTAAGATCTTGACAAGAATACAGAACCAGAAACCTGATCACGTTTTCATTGCTTCAAGCCACTGTAGAATGGGTTGTTTGCTTTTGATCACACGTGCGCTGACTTTGTCATGCCCAATCACGCCGTTTCCACATACAAACAACTTCTTTCAAGGAGTCACTACCATGCAAGCCTGCGACCAGACACTCCCCTCCTCTGTCAAAGCGATGGTGTTCGACACCTTTGGCTCCGTGGTTGACTGGCGCGGCAGCATCATCCGTGACCTGACACGCTGGGGCAGCGAGAATGGATTTTCGGCCGACTGGTCGGTTTTCGCCGACAAATGGCGCGGCATGTATCAACCATCCATGGAACACGTGCGCAACGGTCAGCGCGCCTGGACGATACTTGATGTCCTGCATCGCGAATCTCTTGAGATCCTGATCACAGAGTTCGGTCTGCACACCATGACCGAAGCGCAACGCGTGCATGTCAATCGCGTCTGGCACCGTCTCGATGGCTGGCCCGATGCCGTGGGCGGGCTCTCTCGTCTCAAAAGCAAGTACATCATCGCCCCCCTCTCCAACGGCAACGTATCGTTGTTGACCGACATTGCCAAATACACGGGACTCCCCTGGGATTTGAACCTGTCGACTGAAGTATTTCATTGCTACAAACCTCAGCCTCAAGCCTATCTGGGAGTATGCAGCATCCTGCAACTCGAGCCAGCCGAGGTGATGATGTGCGCCGCGCACAATGATGATCTGCTGGCGGCACGCAAAGTCGGATTAAAAACGGCATTCTGGCCAAGACCCACTGAGTACGGACCAAACCAGACCAAAAATCTGACTGCGTCGGAAGACTGGGATATCGTGGCAACAGACATTCGGGATTTCGCACGTCAGATGGGCGTCTGAAGTCACACCCGCACAATATGTACGCTGCAGGGAGCTTCTTCGACAATTTTAGTCATCGAGGTTCGCCACGGCGCCACCTTATTCGGAATCTTGTGTGCGGCGCCGATGAGAATCAAACTCGCAGAATTATCTTGTGCGAACTCAACAATTCTTGCGGCAGGATCAATCGCCTCGAGCACATGACAGGACAGCCGCTCAGGCGGCAACCCAAGTGGCTGAGCCCAGGCCATAAGTTGCACCAGATGATTGCGTACGATACCGCTTGCGGTCTCATACTCCTTGTTGCCATCAATCGCAGGCGTACCTGAAATGGTACTCAGGCAAACAAGCCGGCTTTCTGGACTGACCAGCAACAACTGACGCGCAGCCGCCTGCATCTGATCTCGCAGCAGCATGTCCGTCTGCCTGGTATCAATGGCAGCAACGATCAGGGGTGCATTTTCGTAGCCTATGCTTGGCGCCAGGCAGGGGGAAGGCACATAACCTGCAGCACGCCACCAGCGCTTGAGGTGCTTGAAAAAACCCAGTGGCCTGAGGCGCGCCGCACGTTCTGTCAGCTGGACGCTCTGGGGCTCACGCAAACATTGCCTCAGACGCGTCGCACTTTGATAACGATCTGCAGCCCTGGATTCCAGACATCTCAGGATAACCTCTTGCAACCAGGCAGGCGTGTCCGGCCTGAGGGCTCGAGGCGGCAGAGGTTCGGCCCATAAGCGTCTGCGCAGTCCCGCCATGGATTGTGGGTTATCAAAAGGTAATTCGCCTGTCAGTAATTCATACAGAATCGCACCTATGGAAAAAATATCGCTTCTGCTGTCCTCCCGGACGCCCATGACTTGCTCGGGCGAGACGTAAGGCGCAGAACCGACACCTTTGCGCATCTCCTCAGCGAGCAGGTCCGGGTAATGGGTATGGTGTGCCAGGCCAAAATCAATCAAAGTCAGCTTGCCGTGCTCATCGAGCAGGATATTTTCGGGCTTCAGGTCAAGATGAATCACATCCTGCGCATGCAGTGACTGAACCGCCTGTGCCAGCAAGCCACCAATTTGAATCACTTCATCGATGGAGAATGTTTTCCCTTCACGAATCAGGTCTTCCAGTGGCCGGCCGTCAACCCTCTGCATCGCAATATAGGGATGGATCGACATATTGCCGGCCCCGAGAAACTTAGGTACATACGGACTGTCCAGCGCACCGAGGATGTTAAGTTCTGTTTCAAAACCAATCAGACTTTCAACCGGCTGATTGCGTCCGATCCGTGGAATTTTTAGCAGGATCGGCAGCTCAATCCCTTCTTTGGTGGCCGAAAATAAAACGGCCATGCCACCACGGTGGACTTCCTCACCCAGCAAAAAACCATCAATCACATTGCCAGCCTGAAAAGCCTCGTCGACAGATTGAATGGGGGGAGAAGGACGCATGTGCGTAGTCCGGACAGGTTAACGCGCCGTGATGAGTCGGTCGGCAAGACTTTCAGGCAAGCCTGCTGCGCGCACTTTTTCGGCGGCACGATGGTAGTCGTAGGGAACACGCTGAAAACTTAAACTTTGGGCCTGCGGATCAAAAATTGCGAAGCAGGCATGCGGCAAACCGTCCCGGGGTTGTCCAAGCGAGCCGATCACCCCCACCCAGCGACGATGGCGTGGCACGGGGACTTCGCGACCCGCATGCGGTGCAAAGCGTCTGAGCTTACCGATTTCGGTCTGGTAGAACAGCATCGGATCGTGCTCATGTCCGACAAAGGTATAAATCTGGCCCGAATATTCAGCACACTGCCAGGCACTGACGTCATTATTCACATAACGCCAGCTCTCGGGCTCATACGCCGAGGCATGCACGTAACACGAGTCGTCATCATTCAACAGCAAGGGCAGGCGAGTCAGAAAATCAACCTGGCTGGTACTCAGCCTGGAACGCGTCCACTCAATGGCAGCCCACGCGACAGGATTCATCAAGCGGCTGTGATCGGTAAAGATTGCCTGATCATGGTTGCCCATGATTGCCACGGCTTTGCCACAGCTGACCAGCTCCGAGACACGATCCACCACAGCGCAGGGATCGGCGTTGTAGCCAACCAGATCACCCAGGAACACCATGCGCGTGACGCCTAACGCATGCGCGCGCACCATGCACGCCTCAAAAGCCTCAAGGTTACTGTGCAAGTCGGCAAATAATCCAATACGCTCATTCATAGATGCATCATAGGGCGCATCGGGCCGCCGCGGCAAGCAGGCGATATTCAATGTTAATATTTCAGCATGCGTTTTCGGCTCAAGACAAAACTTTTCTGGACCTGGCTTACTGCAATAACAGTACTGCTATCCGCTCTTGCGCCTTCGATTTCCTTTGCGAGCCGTGCCTACCAGGGTACACAAATCGACTTTGTCTCAATCTGCACTGCGACGGGACTCAAATGGGTCGACAACCAATCCGGCAAAGTTCTAGAGTCAGCACCCAGCTCGAGCAATAGCACGGTTCATGTCGAACGCTGCGAGGCTTGCCTGATGCATCCGCTGGCTATGTTGCCCGTCAGTGACATTCCACTCTTGACACCTGCAATCGCCATTATGCGGTTGCCTTCTCTTTTTTTCCAGGCACCCAGAACACTCTTTGTCTGGTCTCAAGCCAACCCCCGTGGGCCTCCCGCCGTCTGAACCAGACGGCGACTCCGACTGATATCGTAT
>CANBUF010000278.1 GCA_947372575.1 Alcaligenaceae bacterium
TTGCGATGACCGCACTGGTCCTGTTTCCTGCTGTTCAGGCTTTTGCTGAAGAAGTGCCACGGGCTGATATTTCAACCGAAGCGATGGTCAATCTGTGTCAGGACAAGACCGACATGATAGGTCAGACTTTTTGTTTCGGTTTTGGCGAAGGCGTCTATCAGGGCAGCTTGGTGAGCCGTGACCCTAAAACAGCACCAACTGTTTGTGTGCCTGAAGGTGGCTTGAAAGACACCCGCGAACAGGTGTTGGCCGAGTTCCTGATTTGGGCGCGTGCCAACCCGCAATACAATAAGGAATATGCAGCTTCAACGGTTCTGCGTTACTTGCCGATCCGTTTTCCCTGTAAGGGCTGAAGACTTTCAGTTCTTTCGTTACAATGCTGCTTGCAGTTGTGCCCCGATGATGAAATCGGTAGACATATGAGACTTAAAATCTCAGGCCTTAGGGCGTGCCGGTTCGATTCCGGCTCGGGGCACCAACAGCAATTTCAGATATGTGCGGGCTCTCTAAAAGTTCGGCTGAAAGTGAATGTCATTATTCAAATAATTTGCAAAACAGTTTAAAAATATTAGAAAGCTTGTGATAGATCAAGCACTTGCAAATCACTTTGACCATTTTGGTGCATTTAAGGTTACCTTGGCGCAACGCAAGGAAAACCTTCATGATCACAATGTCGCAGTCAGAGTCCCCCGCCGTTCCCATTCTTTTTTCTGCATCCCTGGTTTCAGGATTTAAACCACTTAAGCTCGCTGGTAAAGAAATTTCGCCGATCGTCCAAGGAGGGATGGGGGTCGGTGTGTCAGCACATCGCCTGGCAGGCGCAGTTGCCCGCGAAAACGCGATGGGTACGATTGCGAGCATTGATTTGCGTCACCATCACCCAGACCTCATGGAGCAGACCGATCACTGCCGTGACCGTGAAATGATTGATCGTGTGAACCTGATTGCTCTCGATCGTGAAATCAAAGCAGCCCGCGTTGCTTCTGAAGGTCGGGGACTGATTGCCGTGAACGTGATGAAAGCCGTGCGTGCGCATCCTGCGCTTGTGCATCAAACATGCGAAAGTGGTGCCGATGTGCTGGTCATGGGTGCAGGGCTCCCGATTGATTTGCCGGAAATGGTTGCCCACTATCCAAAAATAGCACTCGTCCCGATTCTTTCTGAATCGCGTGGCGTCGCGATTGTGATGAAAAAATGGCTCAAGAAGGGCTTTTGTCCGGATGCGATTGTGATCGAGCATCCAGGTCTTGCGGGCGGGCATCTGGGTGCCGCCAGAGTTGAGGATCTGCATTCCCCCAGATTTGAATTCGCCACGGTTATAGAAGAATGCCAGAAATTATTTGTAGAGCTCGGTCTGGGGCATGACGCGCCGCCGCTGATCGTAGCCGGTGGCATCGACAGCCATGAAAAAGTCAAACACTGGTTGAATGCAGGCGCAAGTGCCGTGCAGTTAGGGACTGCTTTTGCAGTCAGCCAGGAGGGTGATGCACATATTGATTTTAAGCGTGTACTGATTGGTGCGAATCCATGTGAGCTTACTGAGTTCGTCAGTGTCGCCGGATTACCCGCGCGGGCCGTATCCACGCATTGGCTCCAGCAATACCAGCGCCATGAGCCACGAATGCAGGCCTGCGCCAAAGCGGATCCGATGCGTTGTGCCCAGCGTGCCGATTGCCTGACGCAATGTGGTTTGCGCGATGGCAACAGTCGCGTCGGACAGTTTTGTATTGATACCAAACTTGTCTCTGCCTTAAAAGGTGACTTGAAGAAGGGTTTGTTTTTCAGAGGGGCTGGCAAGCTGCCCTTTGGCAATGAAATTCGTCCCGTGCGTGAACTCATTGAGTACCTGCTCAGTGGCATCATGCCAGCAGTCCTGCGCACGGGTGACGCGCTGGATATGCTTGCTTCACTGGATAGACTGTCACCACAATCCGCCTAGGTTTCTTATGCATAGTACCCATTTACGACCTGTAGAGTTTGATGCGGCTCTGATTGTGAAGCATGATGGGAGCGGACCACGTTACACGTCCTATCCCACTGCAGATCGATTTATTGATGGTCCAGTGACGCAGCAATATTTGACTGCACTGCGTGATCGCCAGTTATATCGGCCTCGCTCAGGTTTGTCTCTTTACGTTCATTTGCCTTTTTGTGACACCGTCTGTTATTACTGTGCGTGCAACAAAATTGCGACAAAAGATCGTAGTCGTGCGGATGTGTATCTGGATTACCTCGAAAAGGAGATTGCCCTGGTGCGTGGGCAGTTCGAGTCTCAGCCTGAAGTGAGTCAGTTACATTTGGGTGGCGGGACGCCGACCTTTTTGACCAATCTGCAGCTTGAGCGTTTGATGGGCATGTTGCAGGCGGCGTTTAAATTTGTCCAACATGCGGAATGTTCGATAGAAATTGATCCGCGCCGAATGAATCCTGGCGTATTGCAAATGCTGGCCGGGTATGGATTTAACCGGATGAGTATCGGTGTGCAGGATCTCGATCCTACTGTTCAAAAGGCGGTTAACCGGATTCAGCCACCCGAAGTGACACAGGCTGTGCTGGAGCAGGGGCGCGAGCTGGGCTACAAGTCGGTAAACCTTGACCTGATCTAGGGCTTGCCCAAACAATCTGTCCAGACCATGACGTCAACGCTTACGACGGTCCTCGGGTGGCGTCCCGATCGCATCGCGCTGTATAGCTATGCACATTTGCCAGAGCGCTTTATGCCGCAGCGTCGGATCGAGACCGAAGACATGCCTCGTCCTGCCGAAAAGCTTGCCATGCTCAAGCTCGCTGTTACGACTTTGCTCGAAGCAGGCTATGTCTATATCGGCATGGATCATTTTGCTTTACCAGAGGATGAGTTGGCGATTGCCTTAGACGAAGGTACGTTGCAACGCAACTTCCAGGGCTATGCCACACAAGCAGATTGTGATCTGATCGCTTTAGGCGTCTCCGCAATTAGTCGTATTGGTCCCGTCTATGCGCAGAATCACCGTGATCTCGATGCTTATTATGCCGCGCTGGATGTGGATCAGTTGCCCTTGGCTAAGGGCCTGACGATGACGCCAGACGATGTGGTGCGTCGTGCAGTGATTCACGATTTGTTATGCCAGTCTGAAATTGTGATTCCTGACTTTGAAGCGCAATGGGGGATTCAGTTTAGTGAGTATTTCGGACCCGATGTGGCCCAGTTACACGACCTGCAAGTTGATGGTCTGGTCGAAGTAACGCCTCAAGATATTCGCATCACGCCCAAGGGCCGCTTTATGGCACGCATCGTTGCGATGCGCTTTGATCGCTATCTGCGTGAGGCACGGTCCAGTGCTAAATATTCAAAAGTGATCTAGTCCGTGCACTAATAGGCTATCAGTGTTTGAATTTGTTAGTGCTACTTTCTATCACGCATGACTATCAAGCCACCCAGCTCCCAGACTTGCCACCATGCTTTTCCAGCAGCCTGACACCATCAATCACCATCCCTCTATCGATGGCTTTGAGCATGTCATAGATCGTCAGTAGCGCCACGCTGGCAGCTGTCAGCGCTTCCATCTCAACACCTGAGCGACCAACTGTTTCAGAGCACGTCGTACACGTGACAGACGATGGCCCTGCGTATAATACGAAATCCGCGCTGACACAGAACAAAAAACTTTGTGCTGACCCTGTCAATTAAACTAAAAATTCGTAAGTAGCGGATTCAAAACTAGTCAAATACACCAAAACTGTATCAGTTTGACTGAGTATT
>CANBUF010000279.1 GCA_947372575.1 Alcaligenaceae bacterium
AACGCTACAAACCATCATCACGCGCAATCGCCATCCTCTAGAGGCGGCAGTCTTAAGCATCACCCAGATTCACGCCGGCAGCGCAGACAACGTCATTCCTACAGAAGCCGTGATGCGCGGCACCGTCCGCACATTCACAATAGAGACTCTCGATCTGATTGAGCAGCGCATGAGCGAAGTCATCGCGCACAGTGCCTCGGCGATGGGTGCCACAGCTGATTTCTCATTTATTCGCAGCTATCCACCCACGATCAATCATCCGAAAGAAGCTGCCTTTTGCGCCAGTGTCATGCGCGACATTGTCGGTGCGGATCATGTCGATGACCACGTTCAGCCCACCATGGGTGCCGAGGACTTTGCCTACATGCTGCAGGAAGTGCCTGGATGCTATGTCTGGATTGGCAACGGCCAGGGCGATCATCGCGACGCCGGTCATGGACTGGGCCCTTGCATGCTGCATAACGGCTCCTACGACTTCAACGATGAACTGCTGCCTCTCGGGGCGACATACTGGGTCAAACTGGCAGAGGAGTGGTTTAAGCAGTAGTATCTCGGTCAATTCCTAATTACCGATGGCTATTAGCTTATGTCCGAACCACTGATCTCGAGCGTGTCACCCTGGCGTGACAAAGTCAATGGCATGCTGTTTGTGGGCTTGCTTGCTGCCGCAGTTGTACAGCTTGCAGCCATTCCAGCGATCAAAACCCTGGGATTAAGTCCTCTAGTAGTCGGCATTGTCTGCGGCATGCTGTACGGTAATTTCCTGCGAGGCACCATGCCCAAGGACTGGGGTGTGGGCGTGAACTGGACCGCACGCCGCTTACTTCGTATCGCAGTGGCCTTTTACGGCCTGAACATCAGTGTTCAGCAAATTGTCGAAATTGGTCTGCCTGGGCTGATCGTGTCTGTAGGCGTCGTATTTACGGTACTCGCCGTGGGGACGTTTATCGGCACACGTGTACTCAAATTGGATCGCGACACCGCCATCCTGACAGCAGCAGGTAGTGCAATCTGTGGTGCTGCTGCCGTACTCGCTTTCGAATCCACACTGAAAGCCGCTCCTCACAAAAGTGCGGTGGCTGTGGCCACTGTGGTGCTATTTGGTACGATTTCAATGTTTCTGTACCCCCTCATCTATCAATTTGGATGGATGGATATGGACCCTCGCACTTTTGGAATTTTCCTGGGCGGCACCGTCCACGAGGTTGCACAGGTAGTGGGGGCCTCAAGCAATATTGGTCCCGTGACCACAGAGGTCGCCACCATCGTCAAAATGACCCGCGTTGCATTGCTGGTTCCTTTACTGATTGTGCTTGGCATCTGGTTGCAGCGTTCGACAAGCACCGGCCTGGCTCCGCATGCTGCCAAACCTAAATTACCCATCCCCTGGTTCGCGATTTTCTTTCTCGTTTTTGCACTCATTAACTCTGCTGGAGTCATCCCGCCCAATGTTTTGCAAGCCATGCGTGCGCTCGATATATTTGCGTTGACGATGGCGATGACGGCGCTTGGTATCGAAACCCGGTTCTCACAGATGCGCAAAGCGGGACCACGTGTCCTCGCCTTAGCCTTCATTCTTTTTATCCTGCTTGCCTTTGGTGGCTATGCGCTGGTCAAGCTAGCCGTGTAAACACACAAGAAAAAGTAATCAACTGAAACACGGGCGCAGCATTTTTCCTGCATAATCGGGAAGTACACACGTTTGCCAGCAGATACGGTATTTCATGACGCAAACCCCCTTTGATACGCCTGCCTCAGTTCGCCGGCTAGATCCTGAAGATGCACAACAAGCTCTTGCACAAGTCCAAGAGTTGCTGCATCGTCACGAGCTCGTCGAAAACCTTGTGCACCGGCAAGAAGAAGGAGACGAGCGCGCAGAACTCGTAGAGGGCCTGCTCCACCGGCAGCACGAAGCCGAGATCAAAGCCTTAGTCAATGATCTGCACCCTGCAGACATTGCCTTTATCCTCGAATCCCTCCCAAAAACCGAACGCCAAATGATTTGGCGACTGGTTGCGGCCGAGCATGATGCAGATGTGCTGCTCGAAGTCGATGACTGGGTCCGCGAATCGCTCATTGAAGCAATGGACAGGCAAGACCTGGTCGCCGCAACCGAAGGCATGGATGCGGACGAGCTTGCCGACCTCGCACCCGATCTGCCGCCAGATGTGGTTGCCGAAGTCCAGAAAGGTCTCACCATCGAAGAGCGCGCACGCCTGATCGAGGCTATGGGCTATCCAGACGATAGCGTGGGTGGCATCATGGACTTTGAAATGGTCCGTGTACGTGATGACGTTTCTCTTGAAGTCGTGCTGCGCTATTTAAGACGACTGCCAGAATTACCGGACCATACCGATCAGATCTTCGTTGTAGACCGCAACGAAAAACTCCTTGGCACCCTCACACTGTCATCATTGCTGGTCAATGAGCCTGAAATCGAAGTGCGCCAGGTCATGGGGACCGACTATTTGTCTTTAAGCCCGCTCGATTCGGACTCAGACGCTGCGGGTGCATTTGAACGCTACGATCTGGTCTCAGCACCAGTAGTCGATGACCTGGGCAGGCTGATTGGCCGCGTGACAATATCCGAGGTTGTCGATGTGATCCGCGAAGACTCAGACGAACAAGCCCTGTCGCGCGCGGGTATGCAAGAAGAGGACATCTTCGCCCCCATCATAATGGCCCTGCGCAACCGGGCCCCCTGGCTATTGCTTAACCTGTGCACCGCTGCAATTGCATCCTTTGTCGCCTCACGCTTTGAAGAGACCGTCAGCACCATCGTGATGCTTGCCTTTCTCATGTCAATTGTGGCGGGTATCGGCGGCAACTCGGGCAACCAGACCATGACGCTGATTATCCGGGCGTTGGCGGTTGGACGCATCACAGAAAAAAACGTCTGGCAACTTGTCAAACGTGAAATGCTCGTCACGTTTTTGGTCGGCCTGGTTGGCTCTGCCGTTGCAGCTGTGTTTGCCTGGGCAATCTCAAATTCAATTCCGATTGCGATCGTCATGATGGCCGCAATGATCTGCAACATGCTGATTGGCGCGATGATCGGCGTGCTCGTGCCTGTTGTACGTACGCGCTTTGGCAAAGACCCTGCCATGGGTTCCTCTGTGTTGCTGACCTTCGCCACAGACTCGCTGGGTTTCTTTATTTTTCTGGGTCTGGCAACGATCTTCCTGCTGTAAAGTCCGCAAAGTTGGTCTGTAGCCAAGTACGGATCAATTCAATCCAATTAAGCAGAGCATGTGTTGCGCCACATGAACGCGGGAGTGCCTGCTCTGTGCAGCTATGCTGGAGCGCCTACTCTGTGCAGCTATGCTGGAGCGCCTACTCTGTCCAATGCTGGAGCACCTGCTCTGCCAAATTAATGCTGGAGCGCCAACTCAGCCCAAGGCAAGACTCGATTCACATGCGATCCTACCCGCCCTGAATCAACACCATACACATGGATCGAAACTGCCGGTGCACAGCCGGAATTTCCAAGACGGTGAATCAGCTCCATGCCAGCATGTCCACACACACTCTGGCCTGCTGTCCGTACAACTTTATTAAACAGATATGCCTGCTGAGCCGTCCGATCCCACTCATAGTGTGACTCCGACAACTCGCCTTCAAGGACCCGATAGGTACACCAGGTATGGTGTGCGTGTACCGGACTGAACTGCTGGGCACCCCACTGCAGTGCAACCACCGTAAACCGGCCCATCGGATCTGCATGCAGGATATGGCGTGTAT
>CANBUF010000280.1 GCA_947372575.1 Alcaligenaceae bacterium
CGTTCTGTGGTGACGGTTTCACCCGAGGCGGCAGTGATTGCCTGGTATGTAAAACCCGGGCAGCGACTCGCTCCCCATATTCATCCGACGGGTCAGGACACGTGGATGATTCAGTCAGGTGAGTGCACATATATTCTGAATGCTGCGGGTCACACGCGAACGATCAGAGCGGGTGATGTTGTCATTGCTCCAGCAGGGAGCGTGCATGGTGCCATCAATGATGGTGCCGAACCGTTACGATTTATTTCTGTGGTCAGTCCGGCAGAATCAGGATTCGAGTTAGTCTGAGAGCGACGGTTGCGTCCATGCTGTGACTGAGCCGACAAATAGTATTGCCGCAGACACCATTAAACCGCGTGCTAATCCTCCCGAGTCCAAGCGACAGGGCAGGTCCCATCGAGAGCCCAATCGCGGTCCAAACAGGGTGAGCAAGATAAAAAGGGATGTTTGTCTCGATCCGTGAGTGCACGTGATTCATGGCGTCGCGCTACGCGATTGCGCGTGATTGTCATAATTGTTGACGTAATATTAGATGACTTTGATTAGATGACTTTGCCAGACCAGCTTTTTTTGACTCGTTTGAGTTTTTCGCACGCTTTATATTGATGACCGCAACCTATGCATTCCAGACATATTTCCGATTGGATTCACGACCACGTTTTTGATTCAAGCAATCAGGCTGCAGAAAAAAGTACCCGCGTGGTGATGTGGATCACCGCTGTGATGATGGTGGTCGAGATCGCCGCAGGCTGGTGGTACAACTCGATGGCATTGCTGGCGGATGGCTGGCATATGAGTTCGCACGCTGTTGCCATTGGCCTGAGCGCCTTTGCTTACTCGGCCGCCAGGCGCTATGCCCGTGACCCGCGCTTTGCTTTTGGTACCTGGAAAATTGAAATACTTGGTGGATTTGCAAGTGCGGTTTTTTTACTCGGTGTGGCAGGCGTCATGGTCTTTGGCTCGGTGGAGCGACTGTTGGCTCCTGAGCCTATCCATTACCAAGAGGCGATTGTCGTAGCGGTGATTGGTTTAATCGTCAATATCGTATGCGCGATGATTCTGGGTCGGGTTCATCCCCACGATCACGGGCATGACCATGGTCATCACCACCATGTCGGGCACCAGCATCAGGCTGCGCCGCACGCTTCACCTCATACCGCCGAGCACTCTGTTACGCAGGCTTCGGCACACCACCACGACCTTAATCTGAAGTCTGCCTACGTGCACGTGATTGCGGATGCCGCTACTTCTGTGCTTGCCATTGTGGCCTTGATTGGTGGCTGGCTCTGGGGCTGGTCCTGGCTGGATCCTCTGATGGGGCTGTTGGGCGCCGTGCTTGTCGCGAGCTGGGCCAGAGGCCTGATTGCTGATACCAGCAAGATTCTGCTGGATCGCGAAATGGACCACCCCGTAGTCGATGAGATCCGGGAGGTCATACAGGGCCTGTCAGACAATGAGGCCACTACAGTGACTGATTTGCATGTCTGGCGGGTGGGCAAGCAGGTCTATTCCTGTGCGATGACCGTGGTCACACATGACCCGGACCTGACACCGACGGTCGTGCGTCAGGCCCTTTCCATTCACGAAGAGATCGTGCACGCTACGATAGAAATTCACTTGTGCCCGGACCATGCGGGCGGGCACGCCTGAGAGTGTAGGTCTCAGCTTTTAGGCGGTTCGGTGACAACCATGGCAGGCATTTTTGCAAAGTCCTCAAACCACTTTTTGGTCAGTGGGTATTTGCTGCGCCATTCAATTTCAGGGAAGCGGAAATCCAGATAGCCCAGTGCGCAGGCGATGGTGATTTCACCGATCGTGAAGCGTTTGACTTCTAGCGTCGGTGCTTGCTTTTCGATTTCGTTCAGACAGTCAATAATTTTTGAAAACTGTCCAGCGTCCCACGCTTGCCAGTGAAACTCTGGTGGGCGCACGGCGCGCTCATAGCGCACGAGCAACGCAGCATCGAGCAAACCATCGCCCAGTGCCTGTTGCATCAGTGCGATCCAGCGCGCGCGTCCGGCACTCGGAAACAAACCCCCATTGCCCTGGCTATCAAGGTATTCGCAAATGACGCGGCTATCAAAAAGCATCAGGCCATCGTCTGTCATGGCCGCAGGGACCTTGGTCAGCGGATTAAAGGACACGATATTACGATCACGCGTAACCGGACTGGCGGCGGCGTCGAGTTTTTCAATCTTGTCCGTCACACCCAGGTGGTGGGCGATGATCATAACTTTACGCACGTAGGGTGACGTTGCCGAATAAAAAAGTTTCATCATTGTGTCTTGCTCCGTATTATTTTATGCACCGAGTGTGCATGCCGTTGTTCTGACCAAAGTCTATAACATTTTTGTGGCAAGTGACCGCCCACTTAACCAGGCACCTTCAACACGACCTCCGTTGAGCCAGTCACCGCACATGCCCAGGCTCTGATCCTGATCCCACACTGACGTGGTCGAAATGTCAGGATCTGAACTCGCATAACGCCAGCGATGTGCGGACCACGAGGCAGGCGCCTGACCGCCGAGTGCAATGAAGGCCTCGATTAATGCGGGTCCGATGGTGGGCGGGCTTTCTTCGAGATGTGCCTGTGTCCAGGCGGGTGTAGCATGCATCACCCAGCTTTCCTGTCCCGTGCGTCCAGGTTTGCTGCTGTTGCGTGCAATCCAGCTCAATGGCCCCGAATTGATAAAAGCCGCTTCAAACGGCAGCGTCAGTTGGGTCTCGAACTGCATCAGCACAGTCCAGCAGGGCTGCATGGCGATGCTTTGTGCGACAGCCGTGAGCATCTCGCTGGCGTTGCCCAGTATCGCTGCGGCCTGCACCGGCGGGACCGCAATCACCACCTGCGAAAAGTGCGGGGTCAGCAGACCGTGCTCGGTTGAGCTCAGTTGCCAGCCGTCGGCGACCGGCAAGAGCCGCTCGATCGTGGTGGAGGTCTGGACGTTGAGCGGTTGAGCCAAGGCGCGGGCAGGTGCAGACATGCCGGGGATACCAACGTATCGTTTCATTGTTCCATTTGGCGTGGACCACAGACCCTCGCGATACACATGAATGACGGGATCCCAGGGGGCGGCGACACCTGCAGCCTCCCATTGTGCGACTTGTCCTACAAATTCTGGGTCTTTCGCTGTAAAGTACTGTGCGCCATGATCGCATTGCCAGAGATCGCTACGCCGGGTGCTCAGGCGTCCGCCGATGCCCCGGCCTTTGTCATAGACGGATACGGTATGTCCAGCTTCTTGCAGTGTCGTGGCGCAGCTCAGGCCCGCGATGCCTGCGCCAATGATGGCGATATGTTGTGGTGTCATTTTTTTATCAGGATAAATGTATGCGTGTGCAGTTAAATGAAGCGGATCGTTCCAGAGTGATAGAAATGGCGTGGGAAGACAGAACACCGTTTGAAGCCATCAAGCAAAATTTTGGCTTGCGTGAGTCTGAGGTGATTGCCTTGATGCGCCTGCATTTAAAACTGTCCTCTTTTAAATTGTGGCGCGAACGTGTGACGGGACGTGCTACCAAGCACCGCGCTTTGCGCAGTGTAGAGGTCATGCGGGCTTACTGTCCAACACAATACAAACCCTCATGAAAAACTTAGGATCAGGGTATTCGGCACTTGTGATTGGCGCGACCGGCTCGATTGGTTCTGCTTTTGTGCGTGTACTTGAGCAAGATGCCTGCTGCAGGCGAGTGACGGCGTTATCCAGACAGAGCGTTCCGGCCTTGAGTCTCGAAGAC
>CANBUF010000281.1 GCA_947372575.1 Alcaligenaceae bacterium
ATTTGAATCGCAGTGACAGGCTGTCTGGCAGGATGTGCGTCATCCAGCTGGTAACTTGTTCGTCGAGACGCGAGCCTTGCTTGCAGGAGTCCTGACAACGGGAGTCCAGCGTGCAACACAAGGAGCAGATCGGTGCGCCGTAGGCCGGACAGTGGGCCATATCGGGTGCTTCAAAACTGTTTTCACAGACGCTGCACTGAACGATGGTGCCCGGACTTGACGCAGGGGGCGCGCGTCTGGCGATGTACCAGCGACCGTGTGTGATCCAGGCAATCACGGGGGATAAAACGATGGAGGCGATCAGAGCGATGAAAGGTGCGAAAGCTTTGGCAGTGTCGCCCAGCATGCCGCTAAAGGCGATGAGTGCAAGCAAGGCTGCAAACAATGTTGCACCCAGTCCGACAGGATTGATGTCATACAGGTAGGCCCGCTTGAATTCAATTCCCTTAGGTGAAAGTCCCAGAGGTTTGTTGATCACCAGGTCAGCCACGATGGCACCAATCCAGGCGATCGCAACGTTGCTATAGAGACCGAGCACTTGTTCAAGTGCACGAAATACGCCCAGTGTCATCAGCAGGGTGGCGATGAGGACATTGAATACCAGCCAGACGACGCGTCCCGGATGACTGTGTGTGAGTCGGGCAAAAAAATTCGACCAGGCCAGTGAGCCGGCGTAGGCATTGGTGACGTTGATTTTGACCTGAGACAGCACGACAAACAGAGCCGTGATCGCAATGACCCAGACCGGGTCATCAAAGACATAGGAAAACCCTGCCGTGTACATGCGGGTGGGTTCACTCGCCTGCACTGGCGAGAGTTCCTGGTGGAGCACCAGGAAGGCGAGAAAGGCGCCACCGAGCATTTTGGCCATACCGGGAATAATCCAGCCCGGGCCCGCGATGATGACCGCGCTCCACCATCGCCAGCGGTTCTTTGAGGTTTTTTCAGGCAAAAACCTCAGGTAGTCGACTTGTTCACCAATTTGTACCACCAGCGAACAGGCCACGGTGAAGGCGGCACCAAACATGAGCCAGCTGAAATCACTGCTGCCAGAAATACTGCCGCTCAAGCCTAGGAACTCTGTGAATGCTCCGGGATTCTTGATGGCAATGGCAATATAAGGACAGACCAGCAGCACAATCCAAATGCCCTGGGTCCAGAGTTGAAGTTTTGAGATGAGGGTAATGCCGCGTAGTACCAGCGGAATAATGACCAGTGCGCTGATGATGTAGCACCAGACGATCGACCAGTCCAGATAGAGCTTGAGCGCCAGCGCCATGATGGCGGCTTCGAGCGCAAAAAAGATAAAGGTGAAGGCCGCGTAGATCAGTGAGGTGATGGTCGAACCGACATAGCCAAAGCCAGCACCGCGTGTCAGCAGGTCAATATCCACGCCATAGCGTGCTGCGTAGTAACTAATGGGCAAGCCAGTTAAAAAAGCCACCAGGGATACGGCAATGATGGCCCACAGCGCGTTCGAGAATCCATAGTTCAGGGCCATGACCGCGCCGATTGCTTCGAGCGCCAGGAAGGAAATACCACCCAGGGCAGTATTTGCCACCTTCCACTCAGACCATTTGCGGAAGGTTTGCGGGGTATAGCGCAGCGCATAGTCCTCGAGAGACTCGTCGGCGACCCAGGCGTTGTATTCACGCCGGATACGGATGATTTTCTGGTTGGCAGGTGTGGTCACGAGAGACTGTTGAGCCGAGGACAAAGGGATTTCATATTTTCGCATACGTCAATTGACGTATTGGGACTACGCAGCAAAACCTGCAGAATGAATTCACAAAGTTTATTGGTCGTTAACCCTAGGAGCACATTCCATGAAGAAGCCTGAGCTTGAATTCACCCCCAGTGCCGATCGTCGGCAAGTCTTACAAGGTATTGTCGGTATGGCCCTGGCGGCTGCCACCATGCGCGCAGGCGCCCAGAAGCTGCCTACCTCGCAGGTCAATACGACCAAGCTGGCAGTCACAGATACAGAAGTGACGGTCGGCCAGTTGCACTCGGCAACCGGCACGATGGCGATTTCAGAAACAGGCTCCATCCAGGCTGAGCAGCTTGCGATTGACCAGATCAACGCCATGGGCGGTGTATTGGGTCGCCAGATCAAAGTCATCAAGGAAGACGGCGCTTCAGACTGGCCAACGTTTGCTGAAAAAGCCAAGAAGCTGCTGGTCAACGATCACGTTGCTACGGTCTTCGGTTGCTGGACATCGGCTTCACGCAAGGCCGTATTGCCAATTTTTGAGAAAGAAAACGGCATGTTGTATTACCCAACCTTCTACGAAGGTCTGGAGCAAAGCAAAAACGTCATTTATACCGGTCAGGAAGCCACCCAGCAGATTTTGTGGGGTCTGGATTGGGCCGCTAAAGAAAAGGGCACCAAGAGTTACTTCCTCGTCGGTTCGGATTACATCTGGCCACGTACTTCAATGAAGATTGCACGTAAGCACATCGAAGGCGTGCTCAAGCAGAAAGTAGTGGGCGAAGAGTATTACCCACTTGGCAACACCAACTTCAACTCGCTGATCAACAAGATCAAAGCTGCCAAGCCTGATCTGATTTATGCAGCGGTTGTGGGTGGCAGTAACGTCGCGTTCTACAAACAGCTCAAGGCTGCCGGTATTACTGCCGACAAACAGAAACTGTTGACGATTTCGGTGACAGAAGATGAATTGCTCGGAATTGGTGGTGAGAACACTGCAGGCTTCTACTCCTGCATGAAGTATTTCCAGTCTCTGGATAACGAAAACAACAAGAAATTTGTTGCTGCGTTCAAAGAAAAATATGGTCCGAAGTCAGTGATTGGCGATGTGACACAAGCTGGTTACCTGGGCCCATGGCTGTGGAAATTCACGGTCGAAAAAGCCGGCAGCTTTGATGTGGACAAGATCGCAGCCGCATCCGATGGCATCGAGTTTAAAGGCGCACCGGAAGGCTACGTCAAGATCGCTGACAACCATCACCTCTGGAGCAAGGCCCGTATTGGCGAAATGTTGCCAGACGGTCAGTTCAAAGTCGTTGCAGAGTCACCTGAACTGATCAAACCCGATCCGTTCCCAAAGGGTTATCAGTAAGCATTGATTGGTTAACGTTGGCGTCAAGGAATCAAGATGGAACTGTCTGAAGTGCTCAATATTGCCCTGATGCAGGGCTTCGCAGGTCTGAGCCTGTTTGCGGTGCTGCTCCTGATGGGGCTTGGACTGGCGATCATTTTTGGTCAGATGGGTGTGATCAACATGGCTCATGGTGAGTTCATGGCGATTGGTGCCTATACCGTCTACCTTGGTTCGACGTTAACCGAGAAGTATGCACCGGCGTTGATGCCGGTCTACTTTCCGTTCGCGATCCTGACCGCCTTTGTGTTTGCGTTTATTGGCGGCTGGATTGCGGAATGGGCGTTAATTCGTCATTTATACAAGCGACCACTGGATACGTTGTTGGCGACCTGGGGCTTGAGTCTCGGGATGCAGCAAATGTTCCGCACGTTTATCAGTGCCAAGGAAGTCAGCCCCACGCTGCCAGACTGGCTGATGGGCTCCTGGGCACCACATGAAGGTCTCGACATTCCGATCAACGGTATGTTTGTCATGGGCCTGACCTTGCTGGTGACTGCACTGGTCATGCTTGCCCTCTATAAAAGCCGCTGGGGCCTGCGGGTCCGGGCGACAGTGAGCAATCGGCCAATGGCCAATGCCACCGGCATCAATACAA
>CANBUF010000282.1 GCA_947372575.1 Alcaligenaceae bacterium
GAACGCAGCCTCAGCCAGTTGCTCAGGCTGTTGACACTCAAACACCCATTTGGCGATGGAGCCGAACATTTTCTGATAATCAATTTCCTGAAAGGCTTCGCGTCGCAAGTCGCGCGCAGCGATCTGGCCAATGATCAGGATAAGTGGTATGGCATCCTGCTGGGCGGTATGTACAGCGATTGCAGCATTGGATGCACCCGGTCCACGGCTCACGATTGCCACACCAGGACGTCGCGTCAAGCGACCGTCTGCAACGGCCATGTAACCCGCTCCCCCCTCGTGGCGGCAGGTCACAACATCAATATCCGGAAAATCGATCAGGGCATCCAGTAAACCCAGGTAGCTTTCGCCGGGCACGAGAAACACCCGGTCCATCGCATGATCGGAAAAGACCTGGAAAAGTGCATGGCTGGAGGTAAAGTTTTTCATGTCTGCCTAAATATTATTTTTAATTTTTTGAAGCTTGAAAATTAGCACAGCGGCTGGCAACAGGGGAGTTGTTGTAAAAAATCTGCAAATCTTATTTTTTTCATAACTGTGGTTGCAAACAGTACTGTATTTGTGTACAGTACTGTTTATGGCAACAGTGTTTGAGAGTGGTTTTAAAGCAGCAGCAACATCCGCAGCAATGCAACTGCAAAACAACGATAGCTTTGTAAACACAATGAGCCAACAGGTTTTGCCGGTTCTAGGTCCCCGGCAACCACTTTTCGTCACTTAAGTGATGAAAAGTGGTTTCTAACTCTATAGGAGCATCACCATGCAACGCGAACTTCGCCACACATATCTGTCCACCCTGTCAGCTTCTAACGTGAATGCATCAGGCCCAAGCGTATGCCGTGTTTGTTCAGATGTCATGTTGCTTGGTTTCTGGGCAGCGATGGTGCCTGCGTTCTTGTGGATTGGCCACGCTGCGGGTTTCTAACTGCCCGCCAACAACAAGACGCCAAAGCCAATGGCACAACAGCCCAGCAGTCTGCCCCAGCCAACAGGTTCGCGTAGCAGATAGAGTCCAGCTAGTGTCACTAATAGCATGGACATCTCGCGTGCAGGGGCGACAAGACTAACAGGTGCTCCGTTACGCAGCGCATAGAGCACAAGTATGTAGCCCAGAGGCGAGAGCAGGCCGATGAGCCAGGCAACGCCCCAGGAGCCTTTCATAGCTTGGTGTGCTTTTGCTGGATGTCGCGCAATATGTGGCAGCATCATAATCGTCTTGGTCGTGCAGGTTGCCCAGTCAAAGAGCACGGGTGCGATCATCAGAGTTTTGACTCCGTAGGCGTCCACTAGCGTATACGCCGCAATTAATGCCCCCACGATTGCACCCCACCGCACGCCTATGATCGCCGAAGGCTTCAGGAGTCGTGTGATTTGACCCTGAGTAGCAATCAGCATGACACCTGCGACCACACACAGCATGCCTCCCAGCCCGCGAAGTGTGGCGGGCTCATGCATGAACACGAGCGCACCAAATGTTGACAAGAGTGGTCCTGTACCTCGCGCAACCGGATAGACCACAGAAAGATCCGCCAATTGGTAGCCACGCTGCAGGCAGAGGCTATAAACGAGATGCAGTGCCCCAGAAAGCACAATACAAAGCACCACGGGAAGACTCCATGCAGGATCGTCCATCACAAGAATCCACAGCACCCAGGGCAGGTAGATGACTGTCGAGCACAAACCATAGGCAAAGACAAAGGCAGGGCCGACATGGGCAGCACGCTTGTTCAGTAAATTCCATGTGGCATGAGCCATGGCTGCGGCTATTACCAGCAATAGTGCGGAAGTCGTCATTCGAAACCTAAAAATGTAGTAGAATCATGGGCTAACGTTTACATCCTCTGCCCGGTTGTGCCACCTGAATAGGTCAAGTGTGCACCAAAAATACCAATTTCACCGAGAGCAAGATGTTATGGAGTTTTTATGAACCTGATTGCCATTCTTGAGCAAGAAGAAATTGCCCGTCTGACCGGCGGCAAACCTGTTATCGAATTCGCACCTGGCGATACCGTCATTGTCAGCGTAAATGTGGTTGAAGGCGCTCGCAAGCGTACTCAGGCCTTCGAAGGCGTGGTCATTGCCCGTCGTAATCGTGGTTTGAATTCATCTTTCATCGTTCGCAAGATTTCTTCTGGCGAAGCCGTCGAGCGTACATTCCAGTTGTACTCGACACAGATTGCTTCGATCGAAGTCAAGCGCCGCGGTGATGTCCGTCGTGCCAAACTGTACTATCTCCGTGATCGTTCAGGTAAGTCTGCACGTATTAAAGAAAAATTGGTTCGTAAGTCAGTTACCGCTGCAGCAGCAAAAACTGCTTAAGTTATTCGCTTTAAGCACTGAAAAGCACCCGCGAGGGTGCTTTTTTTTGAGCAAAACTTTTGTGGTGATACGTTCTGGGTACTGTTTCTGAGTACTACTTTTGAGTACTACTTTTGAGTGCTACTTTTCGAAGTATAAATTTGAACTTCACTTCAAATTCAGTATTCAAGATCTAAACATTAAGGCTTAAGGTTGATACAGATGGAAATTGCGCATGAAGTCGTATCACCCAATATTTTTGATGCCCATGTGCATCCTGATCTTGTCCTGCCTCTTGTACTCGCTAATTTATTATCTCAGCAGCTTTGGGATTTCAGTGCGCGCATTATGTCGCGTATTGAAAAAAATCAAGCCGACCATGCACAGACTGCAGCCGATCCTGAACAGATTGAAGACGATCTCGCACCAGCGTTGCGCGAAGTGCAACGTCAGATTGATCGCCATTTTGAGCACCTGACTCACGAACGCGTCATCGAGATCAATGGCACGTTCGATCTGCGGGATGAGCGTGCGCGTCTTGGTGCGCCTGCCGTAAATGCCGCTCTGGAGAACATTGTCTCGTCTTTTATCTGGCGAGAGTCGCGCGGCACTGCCCGCGGAACTGAATCGATCAGACAATGCATCGATACCGGAAAATTTCCTGCCTATTCGTATGCAACCTTCGATGTCGTGCGTGCCAATCGCAAAGGCGTCAGACATCGTAAACATGTTCCGATGGGATTGACATCGTGCCTGGACGAAGTCGCTATTTTTGCGGCACTCGTGATGACTCTACCTGTGCAAACTGTCGATACGGTTGTGATCCTGGCGAGTCCTGCCCATTACACGGCCTTCGGCTGGAACCCGGCAGGCCAGACATGGTGGTTTTATGGCAAAAACGCGCTTTTCAGTGAGCGTCAGTGGCACAAGCGGGTTGCGCAGCAATATGAGGGGGATGCACAGCTTGCTTTTGAAGATTGCCTGCCTTTTGCTGATCGTTTAATTTCAATTCATGGAACACACAACTTTACAACGGGGCGAGGCTCGATTCCCGTTGAGGTGCGTGACGGGATTCTCACTAAAATCGATCAGTTTTTTGGTATTCGGCTCAGTCAGATTGCTGAGGCACTCAAACAACCACTCACTGTTATCGAACCCTCTGTCTTTGCTCCCATGTTCCGTCAGCTTCTCGGTGTGCAATCCATTGATCACGCTCGGGAGCAAATACTGGTAAGTCAGGCGCAAATCCCGGATCCGCTTACTCAAACCATTCTTCTCTCGTATCGCACCTTAGCGGTGTCCGATCTCAGCCCTTATTTGATTGCAGCCAGGAATAGTCCTGCCTGTCGCAGACTCAGTCATACGCTTTTATCCGTACAAGATGCCATGACTGTAGTG
>CANBUF010000283.1 GCA_947372575.1 Alcaligenaceae bacterium
CAAACCCAAGTGCTTCAAGTTCGGACAGCAGCTTTGCATCCTGGAGATAGAGTTCGACGGTCTTGGAGCCAGGTGCCAATGAGCTTTTTACCCAGGGCTTGCGGGTCAGACCACGTGCATTGGCATTGCGGGCCAGCAGACCTGCAGCAATCACGTTACGCGGGTTGCTGGTGTTAGTGCAGCTGGTAATGGCCGCGATGATGACTGCGCCGTCTGGCATTAAGCCTGGTTCGTTTTCTACCGTACCCGAAATGCCGCGTGCAGCGAGCTCTGAGGTGGGGACGCGACGATGGGGGTTGGAGGGACCAGCAATATTGCGCACAACACTGGACAAATCAAAGTGGAGAACGCGTTCGTATTTGGCATGCTTGAGGCTGTCTGCCCATAGGCCTGCCTGCTTGGCGTAGATCTCTACCAGTTTGACTTGCTCGGCATCGCGTCCGGTCAGTGTCAGATAATCAATTGTTTGCTGATCGATGTAGAACATCGCCGCTGTGGCGCCATATTCAGGCGTCATGTTAGAGATGGTTGCGCGGTCGCCTACCGTCAGGTGCGAAGCGCCCTCGCCATAAAATTCTAAAAAGGATGAGACGACTTTCTGATTGCGCAAGAATTCCGTGAGTGCCAGGACCAGATCAGTCGCGGTGATGCCGGGCTTGAGTCTGCCAGTCAGCTCCACACCGATGATGTCTGGCAGTCGCATCCATGAGGCACGGCCCAGCATCACGCTTTCAGCTTCGAGACCACCGACACCGATGGCGATGACACCGAGCGCATCGACATGTGGAGTGTGGCTGTCTGTACCTACCAGCGTGTCCGGGAAAGCAACGCCGTCCTGTGCATGCACGACAGGTGACATCTTTTCCAGATTGATCTGGTGCATGATGCCATTGCCGGGCGGGATGACCTCGACGTTCTTGAAAGTCTTTTTGGTCCAGTTAATAAAGTGAAAGCGGTCTTCGTTCCGACGGTCTTCAATCGCACGGTTTTTGGCAAACGAGTCCGGATCAAAACCGCCACATTCGACAGCCAGGGAGTGATCAACAATCAGTTGTGTTTGAACCACTGGATTGACCAGTGCGGGGTTGCCGCCCTGGGCTGCGATCGCATCCCTGAGTCCAGCCAGATCTACAAGTGCAGTCTGGCCCAGAATGTCATGGCAAACCACCCGTGCAGGGAACCACGGAAAATCCAGTTCACTCTTACGTTCAATAATCTGTTTGAGCGATGCGGTCAGTGTTTCGGGATCGCAACGTCGGACCAGATTTTCGGCCAGTACACGCGAGGTGTAGGGCAGCGTGTCGTAGGCGCCGGGCTGGATCGCCTCGACGGCTGCGCGTGTATCGAAGTAGTCGAGCCTGGTGCCAGGCAGGGGTTTGCGGTTCGCAGTATTCATGTCGTTCGCAGTAAAGGAATGATAGTCAGGTGCGCAGTCAGGATGCTGCAAAGACAAAGGGGAGTGTGCGCAACAGCCATCTCCCCTTGTCTTGATTGATTACTTGCGCTTTGCGAGCGGTACGAATTTCTGATCATCGGGGCCGGTGTAGTTGGCGGCCGGGCGAATGATCTTATTGTCGATACGCTGTTCAATAATATGTGCGGACCAGCCTGCGGTACGCGCAATCACGAACAGTGGCGTAAACATGGCGGTAGGAACACCCATCATGTGATACGACACAGCGGAGAACCAGTCCAGATTGGCAAACATCTTTTTGGCATCCCACATGGTGGATTCGATGCGGTCGGCGATGTCATACATCTTGGTGGTGCCTTCTTTTTTGGACAGGCGCAGCGCGACTTCTTTGATGACTTTGTTACGTGGGTCAGCAATGGTATAGACGGGGTGTCCAAAACCAATGACGACTTCTTTGTTTTCGACGCGGGCACGGATGTCGGCTTCAGCTTCGTCAGGGTTTTCGTAGCGCTTTTGCACTTCGAAAGCGACTTCGTTGGCGCCGCCATGCTTGGGGCCGCGCAGTGCGCCAATGCCACCAGAGATGGCTGAGTACATGTCTGAACCCGTCCCTGCAATCACGCGGCAGGTAAAGGTCGAGGCGTTGAATTCGTGCTCTGCATACAAAATCAGTGAGGTGTGCATCGCACGTACCCAGTCTGCATTTGGCTTGGTGCCATGGAGCAGGTGCAGGAAGTGGCCACCGATCGTGTCATCATCGGTTTGTACATCGATGATGCGACCGTTGTGGCTAAAGTGATACCAGTAGAGCAGGGCAGAACCCAGATTCGCCATCAGGCGGTCAGCGATGTCGCGTGCGCCAGGAACGTTGTGATCTTCTTTTTCGGGCAGCATGCAACCGAGTGCGGACGCGGCTGTGCGCATGACATCCATAGGATGACTCGCGGCTGGCAGTGATTCGAGTACTGTTTGCAGTTGAGCGGGCAGGCCACGCAGCGCTTTGAGTTTTGCCTTGTAGGCAACGAGCTCTGCTTTGTTGGGCAACTTTCCATGAATCAGCAAGTGGGCGACTTCTTCGAATTCGCTGACATCGGCCAGGTCGAGAATGTCGTAACCACGATAGTTCAAATCGTTGCCGCTACGGCCAACGGTACATAGTGCGGTATTGCCTGCAGTGACACCAGAGAGTGCGACAGATTTTTTAGCTTTGAATACGGGTGCTGCTGCTTCGACGGCGGGTGCTGCCTGAACAGCTGTAGATTTTTTTGCTGCAACTTTTTTGCTTGTAGCCATATTGATTCTCCTTGCGTGCGAGCTCAGGGGTAACTCCGCTCGCGTTTCGATGAATGAATTGCTTACTTGGATTTGTTTTCTGCAAACAGTTTGTCCAGTGCGCCTTCGAATGCATGGTAATTAATGCGATCGTAGAGTTCTTCACGTGTCTGCATCATGTCAACGACGTTTTTCTGCGTGCCATCACGGCGCACGGCTGTGTAGACGGCCTCTGCAGCCTTGTTCATGGCACGGAACGCGGACAGTGGGTAAAGCACCATGCCGACGTTAACGGAACGTAATTCTTCGATTGTAAAAAGTGGGGTCTGGCCAAATTCTGTAATGTTCGCGAGGACCGGAACTTTGACGGCTTTCACAAATTTATCAAACGTCGCGAGGTCGTAGGCTGCTTCGGCAAAAATCGCATCCGCACCCGCTTCGACGCACTTAAGCGAACGTTCGATCGCTGCATCCACGCCGTGTGCAGCGATAGCGTCCGTACGGGCAATCAGGTAGAAACTGTCATCGGTACGAGCATCCGCTGCTGCTTTGACGCGGTCGCTCATTTCTTCGGTCGAAACAATTTCTTTGCCAGGACGATGGCCGCAACGCTTGGCACCCACTTGGTCTTCAATATGGCAGCCTGCAGCGCCAAACTTGATCAGACTTTTGATGGTGCGTGCAATATTGAACGCCGAAGGACCGAAGCCGGTGTCGATGTCCACGATCAGTGGTGTATCGCATACATCTGTGATGCGACGCACATCGGTCAGGACGTCATCCAGTGTGTTGATGCCCAGGTCAGGCAAGCCCAGTGAACCGGCTGCGACACCTCCACCAGACAGGTAGATGGCGTTGAAGCCCGCGCGTTTGGCGAGCAAGGCGTGGTTGGCGTTGATCGCACCAATGATTTGCAAGGGTTTTTCTGCGGCAAGGGCTGCGCGAAAACGTTGGCCGGCTGTAGCTTGATTGGACATATGCATGACTCCAGGACAATATT
>CANBUF010000284.1 GCA_947372575.1 Alcaligenaceae bacterium
CTGGGCACCAAGCAAAACGAACAGATCATCGATGCGCTCATGGGCGAGTATCGTGACCGTTTCCTGATGCACTACAACATGCCTCCGTTTGCCACTGGCGAAACAGGTCGCGTGGGTACACCAAAGCGTCGCGAGATCGGCCATGGCCGTCTGGCCAAGCGTTCACTCGTGCCATTGCTGCCTGACGCCGCTGATTTCCAGTACACCATTCGTCTGGTGTCAGAAATCACTGAATCAAACGGTTCATCGTCAATGGCTTCTGTCTGCGGCGGCTCGCTCGCCATGATGGACGCTGGCGTTCCTCTGAAAGATCATGTTGCTGGCGTTGCCATGGGCCTGATTCTGGATGCGGGCAAGTTTGCCGTGCTGACCGATATTCTGGGCGATGAAGATCACCTGGGTGATATGGACTTTAAAGTGGCTGGTACCGTCAATGGTATTACTGCTTTGCAGATGGATATCAAAATCCAGGGCATCACCAAGGAAATCATGCAGGTTGCACTGGCACAAGCCCGTGACGGCCGTCTGCATATCCTGACAGCCATGCGCGAAGCCATCGAAGGTTCGACCGGCGAGCTGTCGGCTTTTGCTCCACGCATGATCTCGATGAAAATCAATCCCGAGAAAATTCGTGATGTGATTGGCAAAGGTGGTGCAACGATTCGTGCACTGACCGAAGAAACCGGTACGCAGATCGATATTGGTGATGACGGTACCATCACAATTTCGAGTGCTGATCTGGATCGTGCGCATGACGCGCAACGCCGCATTACAGAGCTGACTGCTGACGTTGAAGTTGGTCAGGTCTATGAAGGCAGCGTTTTGCGTCTGCTGGACTTTGGTGCGATTGTTCAAGTCTTGCCAGGTCGTGATGGTCTGTTGCATATCTCTGAGATTGCAAACTATCGCATTGCCAATATCAATGACGTATTGAAAGTGGGTCAAGCCATTCGCGTCAAAGTGATCGAGGCTGACGATAAGGGTCGTCTGCGTCTGTCGGCAAAAGCGATTGGTGGCATTGAGCAGCAAGCCGAAGCCGGTGCACCTGCTGCAACCCCTGCTGCAGAAACACCCGCCGCACCACCAGCTGCCCAGTAAGTTATTCGGGTAACTGGTTGAAAGACCCCTGCAAGGCGTAAGCCCTGCAGGGGTCTTTTTACATTTAATCACCAAATAGCGATACGTTTAAGTGGATGGATATTTACTGAACAGAACATGGCAGTTAAAGTCGGACTTTAGTCTTTCGATTCAGGTTCAGCATTTCATGATTCAGCTCAACGATATTGAACGCGCCCAGACGGCCTTAGTCGGGCAAATTATTCACACGCCCTTTACGCATTCACGCACGTTGTCTGACATTTTGGGCACAGAGGTCTGGCTCAAGTTTGAAAATCTGCAATTCACCGCATCGTTCAAGGAGCGCGGTGCTTTCAACCGCATGCGGACGCTCACACCTGAGCAGCGTGCGCATGGCGTCATCACAATGTCGGCTGGCAATCATGCACAAGGTGTGGCGTATCACGCGCAACGGATGGGTATCCCGGCTGTGATTGTGATGCCCAAGTTCACCCCGACCGTTAAAGTCGCAAACACCCGCCGGTTTGGCGCAGAGGTTGTACTGCATGGTGAGACCTTTGATGATGCGCGCGCACTCGCTCTGGAGCTTGCCGACTCCAGGGACCTGACACTGATTCATCCTTACGATGATGAGGCTGTGATTGCGGGTCAGGGCACAATTGGTCTGGAGATGCTAAGTGTCAAGCCCGATCTGGATATGCTGGTTATACCGATTGGCGGAGGTGGTCTGATTTCCGGTATTGCTATTGCAGCGAAGGCGCTGCGTCCGGATATCGAGGTGATCGGTGTGCAGACAGAGGCCTTTCCTTACATGGCGGCCGCGGTTCATGGACAACGCGTGCAGGGTGGTACACGTACGATTGCCGAAGGGATCGCAGTGAAAACTCCAGGTATCAAAACACTGGAAATCATTCAGCAAAAAGTCGATGACATTGTGCTGGTATCAGAGCGTGACATTGAGTACGCCATTGTGTTGCTACTCGAAATCGAAAAGACCGTTGTTGAGGGGGCGGGTGCCGCAGGTCTTGCCGCCTTGTTGCATGCACAGTCCCTTGATGACACCAGGTTTGAAGGCAAAAAAATTGGCATCGTGCTTTGCGGAGGCAATATTGATCCGCTGGTGCTCGGAGGTTTGATTGAGCGTGGGATGGTTCGGGCAGGCAGGCTCGCACGTATTCGCATCAATATTCATGATTTACCCGGTGCGTTGTCGCAGATTACACAAATCGTCGCGGATGCAGGTGCCAATATCACGCAGGTCCATCATCAGCGCGCATTTAGCTCTTTGCCGGCCCAGGATGTCGAAGTTGATCTGGTCATACAGACCCGCGGACATGAGCACGTAGATGAAATCCTGACGACCCTGCGTCTGGTGGGTTTTCGTGCAGTACGTGGTGAACACTGAATATTGCCTGGGGCGTACAAGGGGTGAACACCTCAGAGTCTTGCCTGACTAGGGCAATCCAGCAAGTCGCGCGTAACAGCCTGCGAGTCTGAACAGCCGGTCACGCTTGAGCATATTGAGCACGGGTTCGGGCTGGCGCCTGCCGGTTGCAAACAACGTGTCAATCGTATGTTCAATCTGGGCCTTCAGGGTCTGTGCGTGGATGGGCCACCATTGCGAGAGCAGACGGTCTGGATCCATCAGGCCAAGTTGTTGTTTGCGCAGTTCGGAGCGACTGAAGTCTTTGATGTTCCAGGTCAGTACGCTGACAGAGCTCGAGATTGCTCTGGCTACGCCTGCAATACCTGCCGCCGCCACATGTTTGTCCTTGCGATCGGTATGACGCAAGTCCACTTCGAATGCCGTGACGTCCCCCATGTTCGCCAGAGGGAATTGCTCTTGCATGCTCTGCCACTCGTTTTCCAGAAGCGCTGGATCGATCGGCCAGAGTCGTGCGGCATTGCGTTGCCATTCCTGGCCAATCTTGTCCGTCCAAATAGGCCTCAGGATGCCTGCATGGCCAAGATTCAGCAATAAAGGACGCAGCAACCCGGACATCATGACGCAGGCGTCAAGGACGAGTGCTGGCGCTATATTTTGTTGAATAAGTGTCGGAGCCATTGGCTGGCTAAGTGTTTGTGTAGAAGACATTTCATGATTTTAATGCCAGTAGGGCGGCGCGCACGATGGTCTGCGCATCGACACCAAAAAATGCCCGCAACGCCGCACGGGTATCACTGCGTCCAAATCCATCCGTCCCCAGTGTCATCAAGCGCCGATCGGCAGGCATGTAGGCGCGGGTAGACTCAGGAACCGCCCTGACATAGTCCGTCGCCGCAATGATCGGCCCCTGGCTCTTGCTGAGTTGCTGGTACAGAAAAGGTACGCCGGGGTTTGGGTCGTTGTTCAGTCGTGACAGTTCGCAGGCAGCACCATCGCGGGCAAGCTCAGACCAGCTGGTGACGCTGTATACGCTGACTTCGATGTGTTGCGCGCTCAGACATTCTGCCGCCTGGATGACTTCGGTCAAAATAGCGCCGGAACCCATCAGCGTGACCTTACTTTTAGTATGCGGGGTCTCTACGGCAGCAAGGGCTGGAAAGGTCTGATACAAATAGCAGCCGCGCAGGATGTCCTGGCTGATGCCTTCGGGCAGT
>CANBUF010000285.1 GCA_947372575.1 Alcaligenaceae bacterium
ATGAAGTCTGGTTTACACGGCCGGGCGAAATTGCAGATTACTGCTATCAGTTGCCGCCAGGAACGCTGGCCTGATTAGAGCAAGATGCGACCAAGCGCCATTGAGACGGCCGCCTGAGCAGGTTCTATGACTGGAACGCCTAGCTGGTCCTGAAGCCACGTGCGGTGTTCGGCCATGCCCGCACAGCCCAGTACCACGACGTCTGCTTGATGTTCGTCACGTAACTGTTTCCCGACACGCAGCAAGCCTTCGCGTGTGCGTGCAGCGTCCGATAGCTCGACGACTTCCATTCCTAGGGGTAGTTCTGCAGCGAGTCTCTGAAGCACACCCATCGCACCGAACATACGCATGTGCCTGGGTATCGATTGGCGCAGGATGGCAATGACACCAAACTTTTGTCCCATCATTAGCGCGGTCAGCACTCCACATTCGCTAATGCCCAGTACTGGCTTGTGCGTGGCTTCGCGCACGGCGTGCAGGCCCGGATCACTAAAGCAGGCGATGACATATGCGGTTGCATGCGCGCCATGCTCCAGATCTAGCTGACGTATGAGATGAACCAGTGGAAGCGTCACCCTTTCAACATCCAACTGACTTTGAATCCCTGGAGGACCTTCAGTTAATGTCAGGCTACGAATAATCGGACCTCCTGCAAAACGAAAGCAATCCAGACCTCGGTCAAAAGCATCGGTGACTGCTTGTGTCGAGTTAGGATTAATTACAAAAATTATCCGATCCATCAGTTCATCCCGTTGAGCGATTCACGATGATTAAAGATTAACAGATGTGAATGTCTTGACTTGTTCAGTAGCATCATTAAGATTGAGGTTCACGTACAACTAAGTGAATCGCATGGATTTCGATCTCACCATTCGTAACGGCCGTATTTCTACTGAGGCTGAAACTTTTTATGCAGATATTGGTGTTCGTGATGGTCTGATTGCCGAGATCGGCCCCTCTTTGACTGCGGGCAAATCTGATGTTGATGCAGCCGGTTGCTGGGTTTTGCCTGGAGGTGTTGATAGCCATTGCCACGTCGAGCAATTGTCAGGCATGGGGATGATGTGCGCGGATGATTTTTACAGTGCAACCGTTTCTGCCGCATTCGGGGGGACAACAACTATTATTCCATTTGCTGCGCAGCATCGCGGGGATCACATACCTGATGTGGTTGCCGATTACTCAAGGCGTGCGGCAAAGAAGGCTGTAATTGATTATGGAATGCATCTTATTCTTGCTGATCCTACTGAGGAGGCGTTAACGAGGCATTTGCCAGATCTGATCCAAAGCGGAATTACATCTTTCAAAATTTACATGACTTACGAGCGCATGCGTCTCGATGACTACCAAATCCTTGATGTGCTCGAAGTCGCAGATCGTGAGGGCGCCCTAGTCATGGTTCATGCTGAAAATAACGACATGATTCGCTGGATTGCGCGCAGACTCGTTGAGCGTGGTCTGACTGCACCTAAATACCACGCTGTTGCGCATACTCCTCTGGCTGAAACTGAAGCGACACAGCGAATGATTGCGCTCGCGCGTCTCGCCGATGTTCCAATTTTGATTGTTCATGTTTCAAGTCTTGAAGCCATTCGTGTTATTCATTCTTCACAAGCTCTTGGGCTGCCTGTGCACGCAGAGACCTGCCCGCAGTATTTGTTTCTGACGGCGCAGGATATAGAGTTGCCTGGCACGGAAGGTGCAAAATTCTGTTGCAGCCCCCCACCTCGTGATGCTGCGTCACAGAACGCGGTGTGGGATGCGTTGATCCATGGAACCTTGCAACTTTACTCTTCTGATCATGCACCTTATCGCTACGATGCAAGCGGCAAACTTCCCAAAGGTGATGCAACGACTTTCAAGGATATGGCGAATGGTGTGCCAGGTATTGAACTACGCATGCCATTATTATTTTCTGAAGGGGTGATGACAGGTCGAATGGCAGTGGAGCGCTTTGTTGCAGTGACCTCTAGCAATCATGCGCGTACTTATGGCATGTACCCCCAAAAGGGCACAATTGCTGTTGGTTCAGATGCTGATATAGCAATCTGGAATCCTGAAAAGCGTGTCACGATCAGTAGTGCCATGTTGCACGACAATGTCGGTTACACACCTTATGAGGGCCGCGAGATTACCGGTTGGCCCATGGTGGTGATCAGTCGAGGTCGTGTTGTCGTGGATCAGGGTGTTTTGAATGCTCAACCTGGTAGCGGGCAATTCATTGCACGCGGAACGCCAGAGCCTGTGCTGCGTCAGCGAACCAGCGGAAATCAGAATTCAATCGTTCGTAAATATTTTAGTGAGCATACTCAATGAAAAAAAGACCCTTTGGTTTAGCTGTTGCGCAGCTGGGTCCCATCCAGCCACAGGATACCCGTGCCAAATGTGTCGAGAGACTGCTTGCGATGATGCGTGAGGCTGCTTCACGTGGTGCCAGACTTGTCGTTTTTCCTGAACTCGCGTTGACTACTTTTTTTCCGCGATACTGGATGACTGAAAAAGAAGCTGAGGAGCGATACTTTGAAAAGACCATGCCAGGACCCGAAACCCAAATTTTGTTTGATACCAGCAAGCAACTTGGTATTGGGTTTTATCTCGGTTATGCAGAAATATCGTCAGTTGGCCGTCGATTCAATACCGCAATTCTTGTTGATACTCAGGCCAATATTGTTGGTCGTTATCGCAAGATTCATTTGCCAGGTCACAGCGATCACAAACCAGAGGCGCCTTTTCAGCATCTTGAAAAAAAATATTTTGATGTCGGTAACGAGGGGTTTAATGTTTGGGAGACGATGGATACCCGGATTGGTATGTGCATATGCAATGATCGTCGCTGGCCAGAGCCTTGGCGCGTGATGGCTTTGCAGGGTGCAGATATTGTGACCCTCGGCTACAACACACCCTCTGTCAACATCCACTGGGCTGAACCACCTCATTTACGAATGTTCCACCACCTCTTAACGCTACAGGCTTCAGCCTATCAAAGTGCCGTATGGGTAGCCGCTGCAGCCAAGGCAGGTGTGGAGGATGGTTCCCATCTGATTGGTGGTTCTGCGATCGTAGCGCCAAGTGGCGAGATTGTGGCTCAGGCTCAAGGAGAAGATGACGAAGTTATTTTCTCCTTGGTTGACCTGTCTATGGGCGATACGTTTAAACAGCACGTGTTCAACTATGCGGCACACCGGCGGCCTGAACATTACGGGTTGATTCTCGAGCGAATTGGAGCGGGCTCTGCACTTGGACAACCACCCAAAGACTGATAATCATTATAAAAAAGGCCTCAGTTCATTGTGTGAACTGAGGCCTTTTGACGTCAGAGCGGGGTGTGCTCCTTCATGCATACTCACTGCTAACTACCTTACTCACTCAACTTCAGCTTCAACTTCACTTGCTCAACTTCCTTACGCACCAGGACTGATGTCGATTGTCCGTGTCACACCTGAGGTCGTGGCATAGCTTTGCGTTGTTGCAGGCTTGGCAGGGTATTTGTTGGCATAGATCTCATTGAGGCGAGCACCTGATTCGCCTACGACGACATCACCTGTCTGGACGGCAACAGCCAGTTCTGCTTTCACCTGGGCTGCGCTCTTGGCAGGCGCTGCGGCTGCTTGCTTGTACAGATCCGGACGCACTTCGTTGAGTTGCATCCCGGTGTTTCCTGCAAGC
>CANBUF010000286.1 GCA_947372575.1 Alcaligenaceae bacterium
TATTTTATTTTGGTCTGATGTTCGTCTCGTTCATCATGTTTTCTCCCAAAGGCCTGATTGGTGTCTGGGGGCAGATTCGCAGGCGCCTCTCACAAGCAGCACAGACGGGGGCGGCCATGAGTGCGCGCAAAATTTATGAAGGCCTGCCGTTCCCTTCATTTTTGCAGCCTGATACGCGCGAGGGGACTGCACTCACCGTCAAGCATATCGCCAAAAGATTTGGGGGCGTCCACGCGGTGCGGGATTGCAGCCTGACCTTGCAGGCGGGTATCCATGCATTGATTGGTCCCAACGGCTCGGGCAAAACCACCACGTTTAATTTGATCTCTGGCATGTTCAGACCAGATCAGGGTGAGATCCTGCTGTATGGCAAACCACTGACGGGAAAATCTGCGAGTCAGATCAGTAATCTGGGACTGGCACGTTCGTTTCAGATTACCAACCTGTTCAAGGGTCTGAGCATTTACGAAAACTTGCGCTTGTCTGTGCAGGCGCGTCACCCAGGACATTTCAATATCTGGCGCTCAGTAGAGACTTATGAAATCGTTGATGCCCAGACCGTTGAGCTTGTGAAGTATCTTGGCCTAGAAGGTATTGAACACAGTGACGCGGCAAGCTTGTCGTATGGTGGGCAGCGTCTGGTGGACATGGGGATTGCTTTAGGTTGCCATCCAAAAGTCCTCTTGCTCGATGAGCCTTTGGCAGGCCTGGCTGCGGCAGAGCGTGAACGCATCTCTCATTTGATTCAGACAATTCAGCACCATATTCCTGTGCTGATCGTCGAACATGACTTGGATCGTGTGCTGGGATTTTCGCAGAACGTCACCGTCATGAACGATGGGAATGTCTTGATGTCTGGGACCCCTGATGCAGTCAGAGCCGACGAGAGCGTGCAAGCGGTCTACACCGGAACAGGGACGCCCATCGTGCAAGGCAGACTAGCCAAGAGCGAGACCAGGGATGAGGTCACGTTGTTGTCGTTTGAACAGGTCAACAGTTTTTACGGCAAAAGTCATATCCTGAACAATGCCACGCTTGATGTGCGTCAAGGCGAAATTGTTGCCTTGCTCGGGCGTAATGGCGCAGGTAAATCCACCTTGCTCAAGGCACTGACTGGACTGGTTCGACCAAGCAGCGGCAAGATTACTTTTGACAGTAAAGAAATTGCGGGTCTTTCCGCTCCGGATATTGCTCGTATTGGCATTGGCTACGTGCCACAGGGCAGGGGGCTGTTTGCTGGCATGTCTGTGCGCGACAACCTGGCGCTCGGGCGCATGAATCGTCTCAATCCAGCAGTGGGTGGAACCTACTGGACAGAAGACATGATTTTCGAATATTTTCCGAGGCTCAAAGAGCGAATGGATGTTGCCGCTGATTATTTGTCTGGGGGCGAACAACAGATGGTCGCCGTGGCGCGTGCGCTGTCTGGGAATATTAAATTATTGTTGCTGGACGAACCGTTTGAGGGCCTTGCTCCCGCTGTAGTCAATGAACTCTTTACTGTGTTTGACAGGTTGCGCAGTCAGGTGTCGATCCTGATTGTTGAACATAATCTTGATCTTGTTCTTGCGCTGGCGGATCGCGTCTTTGCGCTCGAACATGGTCAGGTGTTTCATTCCGGTCCGGCCGATGCACTGCTGGATGATCTGGATTATCGTAAAAAAATTCTATGGATGTAATCATGACTCAACCAATTTCATTTCGACTTGATGGACAACGGGCTGTGGTCACCGCTGGTGCACAAGGCATCGGTCGTGCCATCACTGAGGCGCTTGTACAGCAAGGTGCACAGGTCCATGTTTGCGATATCGACGAGCAGGCACTCAAGGATGTCGCGTCCGCGATTCCTGGTGTGACCACCAGCTTGACCGATGTCTCTGATGAGAAACAAGTACTGGCGATGTTTGAACAAGTCAGCAAGCGCTGGGGGACGCTTGATATTCTCGTGAATAACGCGGGCATTGCAGGACCGACCTCTGCGATTGAAGACACCACGCTTGCGTCCTGGCTCCAAACGGTCGATGTGAATCTGACCGGGGTGTTTCTCTGCACGCGTAGTGCCGTGCCCATGATGAAAAAATCAGGCGGCAGCATTGTGAATATTTCCTCTGCGGCAGGGCGTTTTGGTTTTCCTTTGCGCACACCTTATTCAGCAACTAAATATGGCGTGATTGGCTTGACAGAGACGTGGGCAATGGAGCTCGGCCCACAAGGCATCCGTGTCAATGCAGTCTTGCCAGGTCTTGTCGAAGGCCCGCGACAGGACCGTGTGCTCGATGCCAAAGCAAAGGCCCTTGGTATTACCCTTGAAGCCATGCGGGTGCGTGCCCTTGAGCGAGTGTCTTTACGCTCGACCGTCACCGCGCAGGACATCGCTGCGCAAATTGTTTTTATCTGCTCACCTGCAGGTGCCAGGATCTCCGGACAAAGCTTGTCAGTCGATGGCAATATCGAGACGCTAGCGCAATGAGTCTGGTTAATCCCAAAGTCGTTGGTGTCGTAGGAGCAGGCCTCATCGGTCGTGCCTGGGCCATACTGTTTGCACGCGCAGGATTGCGTGTGCAAATGTATGATGCTGTGGCGCAGGCCCTTGATGCATCCATGCTTGAAATTGAGCAACTTTTGCAGGATATGCAGCGCGCTGATTTGCTTGTCGAATCACCGGCTGTCGTCCTCGCAAGGATTCATCCTGTCGCGTCACTTGCCGACGCGTGCCGTGATGCGGTGCTGATTCAGGAAAATATCCGCGAGACGGTCGAGGCGAAGACTGAGATATTTACGCAACTCGATCTTCTTGCTGATCCAGCGACGGTTCTTGCGAGTTCGACCTCATGGTTGCCGGCATCTTCTTTTACAGAATCACTCCCAGGGCGTGCGCGCTGCCTGGTGGCCCATCCGGCCAATCCACCTTATCTGATTCCGCTTGTTGAAGTGGCGCCTGCTCCCTGGACAGATGATGCTGCAGTCGGTATTGCAATGGCCTTGTATGCGCAGATCGGCCAGGAGCCCGTACTCGTGCGTAAGGAAGTGCATGGGTTCTTATTAAACCGTGTGCAGGGTGCATTACTCAATGAGATGTTGAACCTATACGAAGATGGCTATGCAAGCGCGGATGACCTGGATAAGGTCATGAAATTCGGACTTGGTCTTAGGTGGTCTTTTATGGGACCTTTTGAAACAATCGATCTGAATGCGCCAGAAGGGATCGTCGATTATGTCGCCCGTTATGGCCAAACGTATACTGACGTCTCGCGTACCCAAAAAGATAACAATTGGAATGCTGAAGTGATCGCGCGTATTGAGGCCGAGCGCAGGGCGTTGACCCCGGCAGACGACTTGCAATCCCGGGCACGCTGGCGTGACAATCGATTGATGGCATTGCGCCAGCATCAGAATACCCAACCAAAATAAAATTTATCAGGAGAAGCAAGATGACCAGAAAAGTGATTATTACTTGTGCCGTCACAGGCGCCATCCATACCCCCAGTATGTCGCCTTACTTGCCCGTGACAGGCCAAGAAATCGCTGATGCGGCGCTGGGTGCGGCTGCCGCAGGTGCAGCAATTGTGCACCTGCATGCACGTGATCCCAAAGACGGCAGTCCTTCGCAAGATCCAGAGTTGTTCAAGGCCTTTTTGCCACAGATCAAAGAGAAAAGCGATGT
>CANBUF010000287.1 GCA_947372575.1 Alcaligenaceae bacterium
GCGATTGGCATGGCGCTGTCCTTTGCCGTGATCGGTACGATGCTCGCAAGCGTAGGCGTGAGCATCGGTTTGGATCAAAATTACTTTCGCTTCTTTGCTGCCATTGTGATGGTGCTAATCGGAGTTGTCCTGCTTTCAACTTCACTGCAAGAGCGCTTAGCTATCGCGAGTTCTGGACTGAGTAACCTTGGCAATCAACTCATCTCCAAGGTCTCGATTCCTGGACTGCGTGGGCAGTTTGTCATTGGAGTTTTACTCGGTTTGGTCTGGGGGCCATGTGTAGGACCAACTCTGGGAGCCGCAATCACACTGGCGAGTCAGGGGCAGCACTTAACCAATGTAGCCTTACTGATGTGTGTCTTTGGACTAGGAGCCGGGCTACCCATTGCATTGGTATCGCTATTGTCGCGAGAGGCGATGGTCCGTGCCAGAGGCAAGTTACAAGGTGCGGGTCACTTCGGCAAAAATATATTGGGCATGATCTTGCTCGTCGTAGGTATCGCGATTGTGTCAGGTCTCGATAAGCGTGCAGAGGAATTCTTAAATAACCACGCACCAGCCTGGTTAACAGCGCTGACGACATCTCTGTAGTCAAACTCTTGCGTTGCTTTTTATTGTTTTGCCAGACGATTTTGACGCAATCAAGGCGTCATGAGGCTTTCAAGCTCGATCGCGCGGTCTTTGGTCATTTGCAGCATGCAGTCATTGGCCAGGATTCTTGCCATGCTGCCACCGTCTGGATCGTAATAAAACCCGCAATTGGCATCACGATATTTAATCCATAGTTTCTGTACTTCGGTGAGTTGTTTGACGCGTGCTGCATTTTGTCTGGATATTAATTTTTTATAGGCAACATTCAGACGCTTATCCTGCACACTATTTTCTGTGTTTGTGCATTCGATTATATCTATCGTACTAATCGCTTTATCCATACAAATTTTGTAGCTTTTGCTATAGGCATCTAAAGCGTTTGATTCTGCAAAGCTTGTGCACGTCACAGACAAGGCAAGAAGGGAAAAAATTAAAGTTTTTTTCATTTTATGTATTCCACGTTATTGGTCCTTTAATTTAAACGAGGACGTGGTCTTGGGTTGCCGGCCTAGTCTGCAGGATGTGTCTTGAATTCCACGTCCTGCAGATGTTTTCTGAATTACGTCGAATAAGTGTTTTTCTCAAACTGACTAAATAGAGCTAATGCCTTGGGATCTACAAAAGGCAGTACCTGCACCATTAAGAGTCCTGCAATATTCTTGGTCGGATCAATCCAGAAAAATGTATTGGCCAGACCTGCCCAGGCCAGACTCCCCGGTGAACGACCTGTTGGTGCTTGTTCTTCGTTAATCATAAAACTCAAGCCCCAGGTTTTAGGTACACCCGGAAAGAATTCTGCGTCCTGTGAGACGACCTTGTTCTGGCTGGGCAGCATTTTTACACGCAATAAACCCATTGCATTTTTTGACATGAGCGCCACGGTATCAGGTTTCAGAATCTGATGGCCGTTACCTGAACCCTTATTCAGGATCATCTGCATAAATTTTATGTAATCGCTTGCGGTTGAATACATACCGCCGCCGCCCGGTTCAAATTCAGGCTCTTGAGGGACTTCATTTTGTGTGACGGTCAGACGCACGCCATCGGGATCGCGCTGATGCACTTTCGCCATACGTGCACGCATCTCGGGTGAAATTTTAAAGGCCGTACTTGTCATGCCAAGAGGCTCGGTGATGTTTTTCTGAATGTATTGACCGAGCTTCATTCCACTGGCTGCCTCGATGACTTGACCGGTCCAGTCAAGATTGATGCCATATTCCCACTGGGTACCCGGATCAAAAGACAAGGGAATAGCGAGGCCGGCTTTCTTACCAGATCCTGCACGTGGCACATTGAATGTTTTATGAAAGCGTGCTGTTTCAGGATTCCAGATGTCGTACGTAAATCCGGCGGTATGGGTCAGCAAGTGGCGCAGTGTGATGGGGCTTTTTGGTGCGCGTAGGATGGGCTTGCCGTCACTGTCCCAGCCGGTGAGGACTTTAACTTCTCCGAGTGCGGGCAGGACCTTGGATGCAGGTTCGTCCAGGCTGAGTTTGCCTTGTTCGACTAATTGCATGGCTGCGGTACCAACGATGGGTTTGGTCATTGAAGCCAGCCACATCACAGTATCCATCGACATCGCCGTACCCTGTCCAAGTACGCGTTCACCAAAGGCGCCTTCGTACAGGATTTTGTCACCTGTTGCGACCGCAGCCACGACACCGGGAACGTCGCCTGATTGAACTGCTGCCTGGAGTAGTGCATTTTGTTTTGTTGTCATAGCGGCGCTGATGGTCTGGGCCTGAGCGGGTTTACTTGCAAGCATACCTATGGTGGAACTGGTGGCCAGCATGGCACTAGCCTGCATAAAGCAACGGCGATCAATCTTCATCGTGTCTCCTCGATGTAATGAAGTCCGATCCTTGACCGATTGTGGGTACGGATCTGTGTGGATGGTTTTGAGGACTTATTTTTTAACTAATGGACAAACGCTTTCTGAGAGCGGACGGAAAGCCTGATCACCTGGTATGACGGCTTTGATTTTAAGCAAATCCCAAGGGCCCGTTGACTCTGAAGGCTTTTTAGCCTCTACCAGATACATGTCATGCACCATGCGGCCATCGGCGCGGATTTTGCCTTTGGTTGCAAAGAAGTCGTTGATTTCTAATCCTTTCATTTTTGCTGCAACGGCATCGCCATCGTCTGTACCCGCAGCAGCGACTGATTTCAGGTAATGCATTGTCGACGAATAGGCACCTGCTTGCACCATGGATGGCATTGCACCGTTGTTGCGCTCACCAAACCGTTTTGCAAAGGCACGTGTTTCGTCTGTGCGATCCCAATAGAAGCCATTGGTAAACATCAGTCCTTGAGCGACTTGTAATCCCAGGCCTTTGATATCGGTCAGAAACACAAGTAGCGTTGCCAGCTTCTGGCCTGACTGGGTGATTCCGAATTCGGCGGCCTGACGCACAGCATTCTGTGTGTCTGTTCCGGCATTTGCTAAACCGATCACTTTGGCTTTAGAGGCTTGTGCTTGCAACAGGAATGATGAAAAGTCTGGTGAATTCAGGGGCGCACGAACGCTGCCCAGGACTTTGCCGCCATTTGCAACGACGACTTCGCTGGTGTCTTTCTCTAGCGCTTGACCAAAAGCATAGTCCGCAGTGATAAAGAACCAGCTGTCACCACCGCCTTTTGTGACAGCTGCACCGGTGCCGTGGGCAAGCGCATAGGTATCATAGACATAGTGCACGCCATAGGGTGAGCATTCAGCGTTGGTCAGTGCTGAACTGGCTGAGCCTGCAAAAATGGCGATCCGTTTCTTTTCGCGAGCGATCTTTTGCAAAGCGAGTGCGGACGCAGAGTCGCTTGATTCGACAATCATATTGACGTCATCACGGTCGTACCACTCGCGAGCGCGTGCCGAGGTGATGTCGACTTTATTCTGGTAGTTTGCAGAGAGTACTTCGATGGGGCGGCCTAGTACTTTGCCGCCAAAGTCCTCGGCGGCCATTTTGACTACGTCGACCATGCCTGGGCCACCCAAGGCTGAGTAGATACCTGACATGTCGACAAGTGCGCCGATCCGGAAAGGCTTGACGTCCTGCGCCTGTACCGTCCCGGTTAC
>CANBUF010000288.1 GCA_947372575.1 Alcaligenaceae bacterium
GTTCGCCGGGCAATCGATGCCGCCAAGCACCCTGCGCTTTTGATCGTTGATACGATTTCGGGGCTGGGCAGCGCAGAGTTCAAGCATGACGAATGGGGCATTGATGTCTCAGTCAGTGGCTCCCAAAAAGGTTTGATGCTGCCCCCCGGGATTAGTTTCAACGCCTTGTCACCTCGTGCGATCGAAGCCTCTAAAACCGCAACCATGCCGCGTGCATTCTGGGCCTGGGACGAAATCATTGAAATGAACAAGGGCGGTTACTGGCCCTACACTTCCAGCACCAACCTTCTTTATGGTCTGTCTGAAGCACTCGACATGATTGAAGAAGAAGGCCTTGACCATGTGTTCGCGCGTCACCAGCGCTGGGCTGCGGGTGTGCGCTCTGCAGTCAATGCATGGGGCTTGCCGATTCAGTGTGCCGACACGGCTTTGTACTCCCCAATTCTGACGGGTGTCATTACGCCTGAAGGCATTGATGCGGACGAAGTTCGCAAGCTGATTCAGCAACGCTTTGATTTGTCACTGGGTACCGGACTGGGCAAGCTCAAGGGCCGGATGTTTCGCATCGGCCACCTGGGCGACAGTAACGATCTGACGCTGATGGCAACGCTTGCTGGCGTAGAAATGGGACTCAAACTGTCTGGAGTCAAACTCGCTGGCAGCGGGGTGCAAGCGGCCATGGACTACTTTTCACAGAATTCATGAACATCCCTCGCATGACTCCATCGATCCAGCCTGTTCGCTTTATGCCACAACAGACCGGCGCGCAGACCCCACTCGCGCGACTGCTCCAAAAAGAATTACGTGGCGATGTGCTGTTTGATGCGGCCAGTCGCGGGCGTTATTCAACGGATGCTTCGATCTATCAGATCATGCCAACAGGTGTGGTGGTCCCGCGTGATCAGGCCGATGTGTTGCGCGCGCTGGATATTGCACGCGATCAAAAAGTACCCGTGCTGTCGCGCGGCGCAGGAACCAGTCAGTGCGGCCAGACTGTAGGTGAAGCACTCATCATCGACAATAGCAAATGGCTCTGCAATGTGATCGACTTTGATCCTGTCGCCCGGACAGTCACAGTCGAACCAGGTATCGTACTGGATCATCTGAATGCCTGGCTCAAGCCGCATGGATTATGGTTTGCCGTCGATGTGTCCACGAGTGCCCAATGCACGATTGGTGGCATGACAGGCAATAACTCCTGTGGTTCACGCTCAATCGAATATGGCAACATGGTTCACAACGTCGCCTCGATCGATGCGGTGCTTGCAGACGGCACACAGGCTCGATTTGGGTCATTGAATGAGCCTGTTGTGGGCAGCCGAATGCAGAATATCCTTGAGTCACTCAAGGTCATTGCCACACGTGAACGTGCAGAGTTAGCCGAACGCATACCTAAGGTATTGCGCCGGGTGGCCGGATACAACCTCGATATCTTTGATTGCCAGAACCCACGTGCCTATACAGATGATGGGGTCGCCAATCTCGCCCATCTCCTGGTCGGCTCAGAAGGCACCCTCGCCTACAGCCGCCAAATTACCCTGCAGCTCAGCCCCATCCCCGTTCACAAAACCTTAGGCGTTGTGAACTTCCAGAGCTTTTATAAGGCGATGGAGACGACACAGCATCTGGTCAAGCTCAAACCCACTGCGGTCGAACTCGTTGATCGCACGATGATCAATCTGGCGATGGAAAATCCAGCGTTCAGACCGGTGATTGAAAAAGCCCTGGTTGGACAACCGGCAGCTATCCTGCTCGTGGAATTCGCAGGCGAAGATCATGCCGGGCTCACAGCACGACTTGATGAACTGGATATGCTGCTGAGCGATCTTGGGCTGCCTGGTGCTGTCGTCAAAATGCCTGGCGCCGCCGAACAAAAGGCATTATGGGATGTGCGCAAGGCGGGCCTGAACATCATGATGAGTATGAAAGGTGATGGCAAACCCGTTTCGTTTGTAGAGGACTGCGCCGTTCCGCTCGAACATCTGGCCGAATACACCAGCCGACTCACAGAGGTTTTTCATCAGTATGGCACTGAAGGGACCTGGTATGCCCACGCAAGCGTAGGCACACTGCACGTTCGCCCCATTCTGGATATGCGACGAGACGGCGCTGCCAAAATGCGTGAGATTGCAGAGGCCACCAGCGCTCTGGTCCGCGAGTACAAAGGTGCTTTTTCTGGCGAACATGGCGACGGCTTATGTCGCGGTGAATGGGTGCAATGGCAATATGGACCCCGCATTCACCAGGCTTTTTCTGAAATCAAAACCTTATTTGATCCTGAAAATCGTTTTAATCCAGACAAAATGATTCATCCACCGAAAATGGATGACCGAACTCATTTCCGTTTTGGTCCGGAGTATTCGGTGCAAGCGATGCAGCCCGCCCTTGACTGGTCAGCCTGGAATGTCCTGCGTGATCCTTTAACCGGGGTTGAAACGCTGCCTGGTACAGGACTCGATGCCAGTGCGGGTCTGGCCTCTGCTGTTGAAATGTGCAATAACAATGGTCATTGTCGTAAATTCGATGCAGGCACAATGTGCCCAAGTTACCGGGTCACCAAGGACGAACAACACGTCACACGAGGGCGAGCCAACACCTTGCGTCTGGCGCTCTCCGGACAGATCGGCAACGCCGGTCTCGCGAGCCAGGAAGTCAAAGACGTCATGGACTTGTGCGTATCGTGTAAAGGCTGCAAACGGGACTGTCCAACCGGCGTGGACATGGCCAAAATGAAAATCGAAACCCGTGCCGCCTGGACAGCGCAGCATGGCATGCGCTTGCGTGACCGGCTGATTGCCTACATGCCGCATTACGCGCCATGGGCCAGCAAGGTAGGTACACTGCTTAGCTCTGCGGAAAAAATCCCGTTCCTGGGTGCCTGGGCCAAGCGATTGGCAGGACTGTCTACCGATCGCTCCTTGCCAACCTTTCGCAAGCCCTTTCTTGCAAGTCATGCAGTATCGACACCAGGTGCGCGGTCACCAACCACTTTGCCTCTAAAAGAAGTCCTGCTCTTTGTTGATACATTCAACAATTATCTGGAATCCGAAAATGCCCAGGCAGCAGTCCGGGTACTGGAGGCGGCAGGCTATACCGTCCATTTCAATGTTCGCCCCGGTGAGCGGCCATTGTGTTGCGGTCGTACGTTTCTATCTGCGGGCCTGGTCGAACAAGCTAAAACAGAGGCTCGGCGTACGCTCGACACGCTGATGCCGTTTGTAGAACGCGGCGTGGCGGTGGTCGGCCTCGAACCGTCCTGTCTGTTAACACTTCGCGATGAGTTTTTGCAATATGGTTACGGGCAGCAAGCCCGTCAGCTCGCCGATCTTGCCTTCCTGTTTGAGGAGTTCCTGGTGCGTGAACAGAAAGCGGGCCGTTTTGCTCTGTCACTCAAACCAATTCAAGCCAAGCAGGCCATGCTGCACGGTCATTGTCATCAAAAGGCCTTTGATGCGTTGACACCAGTGCAGACCGTACTCGGCTGGATTCCAGAGCTAAAGGTCTCGACCATTGAATCCTCCTGCTGTGGCATGGCAGGCAGCTTCGGTTATGAGTCCGAACACTTTCAGACTTCGATGGCGATGGCCGAACTCGCGTTGTTGCCTGCGGTACGCAAACGGCCCGAGCATGCTGTCGTC
>CANBUF010000289.1 GCA_947372575.1 Alcaligenaceae bacterium
TATCGTGCCGAAGACCATCAATCCACAATGGGCGGTTATGTCGGACGCACAAAGAATCAGGATGGTAAGGGCGTGATGGTTGATTATCGTTACATCGATGGTTCCGCTGTCTTGCCTTCTGCCGCAGAAGTCAAGAAGCTGCGCCCCGCTGACTAAAGTGGATGGCGTGCAAAGCTAATGGAATTTTCGAGTTTCGTCGTACAGCTGCTCAATGGTCTGGCGAGCGCGTCATCGCTCTTTCTGGTGGCCGCCGGCTTGTCGCTCATTTTTGGCGTGAGCCGGATCGTTAATTTTGCGCATGGATCCTTTTTTATGGTGGGCATTTACGTAGCCTACTCTTTGGTGAACGTATTGGCCAACACCATTGGCTTCTGGCCCGCTGTAGCACTTGCCCCACTGGCTGTAGGTGCCTTGGGGGCATGCATTGAAGTCCTGTTATTGCGCAGGATCTATCGGGCACCTGAATTGTTTCAGTTGCTCGCGACCTTTGCGCTGGTTCTGGTAATCAAGGATGCCGTGCTCTGGTTCTGGGGGGCTGAAGAGTTGCTTGGGCCACGCGCTGCGGGACTGAAGGGCTCGGTAGAAATTCTCAGCAGACAATTTCCGTCTTACGATCTCTTTCTGATTGTGATGGGGCCTGTCCTGTTGTGTATGCTCTGGTTTTTGCTCACGCGAACACGCTGGGGGACACTGATCCGAGCCGCGACGCAAGACCGTGAAATGGTGGCTGCGCTTGGCGTCAATCAGGCCTGGTTATTCACGGCGGTATTCGCGCTTGGTGCATTACTCGCAGGCTTAGGCGGCGCACTGCAGTTGCCAAGAGAACCCGCGAACCTGGACATGGATTTGAACACGATCGGTGCGGCTTTTGTTGTGGTGGTCGTGGGCGGCATGGGCTCGATACCTGGTGCATACCTGGCGGCATTGTTGATTTCTGAACTTAAAGCCATCTGCATCTGGCTGGGTGTGGTTGAATTGTTTGGTCTGACTGTGTCATTTTCCAAACTCACCCTGGTTGTCGAATTTCTGGTAATGGCGGTCGTGCTGATCTTGAGGCCTTGGGGCCTGATGGGTCGCCCGCAGCCCGCCTCGCGCCATACTGCGGCAACCGAGTCCCCGTTCAAGCGCGCCTCGCAATTCGAGCGATTAGCGGGTTGGGTACTGGTTCTGTTGCTGTGCGTGCTGCCATTCCTGACCGCGCAGTCACCCTATCTGATAGTGCTAGGCGTGGACTTGTTGATTGCTGCATTGTTTGCCGTCAGCCTGCATTTCATAATGGGTCCCGCAGGGATGCATTCCTTTGGTCATGCCGCCTATTTTGGACTCGGTGCCTATGGTGCGGCGCTGCTGGTACGCGCAGCAGGTTTGCCCATGGAGGCCTCACTGCTTCTGGCGCCGCTGATCGCAGCAAGCGGTGCCGCAATCTTTGGTTGGTTCAGTGTGCGGCTGTCCGGTGTGTACCTTGCCATGCTGACACTTGCCTTTGCACAGATTACCTGGGCGATTATTTTTCAGTGGGATACGTTCACAGGTGGCAGTAACGGTATCAACGGGATCTGGCCTGCCAAATGGCTGCTGGATAAAAAATATTATTATTTACTAACGCTCGCGTTGGTCGTTGCTGGCATCTGGATACTCAGACAGATCCTGTTTTCATCCTTTGGCTTTGCCATGCGTGCGGGCAGGGATTCTGCCTTGCGTGCTGATGCGATCGGTATCGATGTCAAGCGTGTGCAATGGGTAGCATTTATTCTTGCTGGACTATTTGCCGGCTTAGCGGGCGCAATCTTTACTTTTTCAAAGGGCAGCATCTCGCCCGATGCCTTGAGTGTCAATAAATCTGTGGATGGCCTGGTGATGGTGTTGCTCGGGGGGATTCAAGTCTTGTCTGGTCCCATCGTGGGCTCAGTGCTGTTTACCTGGTTGCACGATGTGGTCGCACGCAATACCGAATATTGGCGCGCGATGATGGGCGGCATCATCTTGCTGCTGGTCTTACTTTTCCCGCAAGGCATTGCAGGCTATGTTCGAATGATTGTTGAACGGCTGTATGTCCGGGCAGGGGCCAAATCATGAGTCTGTTGCAAGTACGTGGACTCGGAAAATCATTCGGCGGCGTCAAGGCCGTGGATGGCATTGATTTTGAATTGCAGGCAGGCGAGTTGCTCGCACTGATTGGTCCTAATGGTGCCGGTAAGTCGACGACCTTCAATATGGTAAATGGCCAGATACGGGCCGATCGTGGTTCCGTCAAGCTCGATGGAACAGAACTGGTTGGCTTGCGTCCCCGCCAGATCTGGCGGCATGGCGTGGGCCGTACCTTTCAGATTGCAGAAACATTTTCTTCGCTCACTGCGGTGGAGAATGTTCAGATGGCGTTGCTGTCTCACGATAAAAAAATCTTTACGTTCTGGACGCCTGCGACCCATCATGGGCGCGAGCAAGCCATGCATCTGCTTGAACAGGTGGGTATGGCCGAACAAGCTGACCGACCCTGCATTGAGCTCGCATATAGCAACATTAAACGTGTGGAGCTTGCGATTGCGCTGGCGAATTATCCGCGACTGTTGCTGATGGATGAGCCAACGGCCGGCATGGCGCCCAAGGAAAGGAATGACTTGATGGCGCTGACTAAAAAACTTGTTGTTGAACGCAATATTGCTGTGCTGTTCACGGAGCACAGCATGGATGTTGTGTTTACGTATGCCGATCGCATGATGGTTTTAGCGCGTGGAAGACTCATTGCGACGGGAAGACCAGAAGAAATCAGAATGAATGCCAAGGTTCAGGAAGTCTATTTCGGGACAGGGAAGACCTTTGCCCCACACCGGGCAGCAGAGATTGCACATAATGATTGAGCGTTCGCCTCTTGTGCAGCAATTGTTACTCGATGTCTCGGGTCTGTCAGCCTGGTATGGTGCAGCACAAGTGCTGTATGGCGTGAATCTGCATGTCAATCGTGGTGAAGTTGTGGCACTCATGGGACGCAATGGCGCCGGAAAATCCACAACAATGAAATCCATTATGGGACTCATGGACAAGCGGCGTGGCAAGCTGCAGTTCATGGGCGAGGATATTTCAACCTCCAATCCACATCTGGTCGCGGCTGCGGGTCTTGGTTTTGTGCCGGAGGATCGAAGGATTTTTACAGATCTCACCGTACTTGAGAATCTAGAGGTCGGCAGGCAGGGTGCGCGTCGCTGGCCTGATGGCACACCCGCTCCAGTGTGGACGTCTGAAAAATTATTTGGACTGTTTCCCAATCTTGGCGAAATGCCACACAGACGCGGTGGCAGGATGAGTGGCGGTGAACAACAAATGCTGACCGTCGCGCGCACGCTCATGGGCAATCCCTATCTCGTGTTGCTTGACGAGCCTTCCGAAGGCGTGGCGCCAGTGATTGTCGAGCAGATGGTCAATATGATTCTCGAACTCAAGCAGCAAGGCGTGAGTATTTTGCTCGCTGAACAGAACCTGCATTTTGCAGCGCTCGTCTGTGATCGCGCGTATGTGCTTGAAAAAGGGCTGATTCAATTTTCAGGCACCATGGCCGAGCTTGATGCCAGTGATGACGTCCGCAGTGCCTATCTGAGCGTTTGAGCAATGGCTAACTT
>CANBUF010000290.1 GCA_947372575.1 Alcaligenaceae bacterium
AAATCATTGAAAACGCACCAATGTCGTGCAGAATATCCTCGGCTGCAATCGTTTCGCGACGGATACGGCTTTCGGCGAAAGCGATGTCTTCGGCAATCGAGGCATCCAGATGGTGGCAAACCATCAGCATGTCGAGATGCTCATCAAGCGTATTGATGGTGAAAGGACGCGTTGGATTGGTCGAGGATGGCAACACATTCGACTCACCACACACGCGAATAATATCCGGTGCATGACCACCTCCCGCGCCTTCGGTATGGTACGTGTGGATCACACGGCCTTTGATGGCATTGAGCGTAGCTTCGACAAAACCTGATTCGTTCAGGGTATCGGTATGGATTGCGACCTGCGTATCGGTTTCGTCTGCAACATTGAGGCAGTTATCGATCGCAGCAGGTGTTGAACCCCAGTCTTCGTGCAGCTTGAGTCCCACAGCACCAGCATCGATCTGCTCATGCAGGGGACCGGGCAAGGACACGTTGCCTTTACCCAGCAAGCCAATATTGATGGGATAGGATTCCATGGCCTGCAACATGCGCGCCAGATGCCAGGGGCCAGGAGTCACCGTCGTGGCAAAGGTACCAGTCGCCGGACCCGTGCCACCACCAATCATGGTGGTCACACCTGAGCTCAGGGCTTCTTCGATTTGTTGGGGGCAAATAAGGTGAATGTGGCTGTCAATACCACCCGCCGTGACGATCATACCCTCGGCAGCGATGACTTCGGTGGCAGGTCCCACTACGATGGTCACACCAGGCTGGATATCAGGGTTACCGGCTTTGCCGATGCCACTGATACGTCCATTCTTGATACCGATGTCGGCCTTGACGATGCCCCACCAGTCAATGATGAGTGCATTGGTAATGACGGTGTCGACACAGTCTTTGCTCATGCGCTGGGATTGCCCCATGCCATCACGAATCACTTTACCGCCACCGAATTTCACTTCTTCACCGTAGATCGTGAAATCTTTTTCGACCAAAGCAAACAAAGCGGTATCCGCTAGGCGGACACGGTCACCAGTGGTCGGGCCGAACATTTCGGCATACGCTTGTCGAGATATTTTCATTTGTCCAGACTCCCCATCACTGCACCGGTAAATCCATAAACCATACGATCGCCAGCGAGGGCAACCAGCTCGACTTCACGCTCCTGACCGGGCTCAAAACGCACAGCAGTACCCGCGGGAATATTCAGGCGAAATCCTGTCGCGGCCGCGCGATCAAAACGCAAGGCACCGTTGGTCTCGGCAAAGTGATAGTGCGAGCCAATCTGCACAGGGCGATCACCGGTATTGGCAACCAGCACTTTGAGCAGCGCGCGTCCGACGTTTATTTCTATCTCACCTGGCGCGACAAGCATCTCGCCCGGAATCATTGGAGTGGTATTCATCAAGAGTCCTTACTGAATAGGTTGATGCACGGTGACGAGTTTGGTGCCGTCAGGAAAGGTTGCCTCGACCTGGATATCCGGAATCATTTCGGCTACGCCTTCCATCACGTCTGCGCGCCCAAGGATGCTGCGGCCTGCGCTCATGAGCTCGGCGACTGTTTTGCCGTCACGCGCGCCTTCCATGATTGCCGCAGAAATCATGGCAATCGCCTCAGGGACATTCAATTTCAAACCTCGTGCCTGGCGGCGTTCAGCAAGTAAAGCCGCCGTAAAAATCAGCAACTTGTCTTTTTCTCTTGGTGTCAGATCCATACGTGCTCCTGAATGCTCCTGATTAAGTTGCCCACAAACGTGGGGCAACGGCTGGCCGTGCAAAAACATGCGGGCGTAAAAAATCCCAGGCACGGTGCAACAATAATTTCAAATCTAAAGGGTTGGCAAGTACACGACCCACCAGCAGGCGGGGGTGCAATACCGTCCAGCTGATGGCCTGCGCAAGATCAGTTACCCCATGGGTCGTGGCGCAAGCAGAGTGTTCGCGCAACGACTGGATAACGGCCTCGTCCCAGGCACTCGTCTCAGGCAACACCGCCCATACGGTTGCCAGCGCATGATGGCCTCGCAGCCCGATCGGCGAAGCAAACAAGGCGTCGCTACCCTGGAGCACAAGTTTGTCGCGCCACACGTCGCGGCCATTTATTTCGATATCCAGGGTCTGATGAAAAGACCCAGTCTTAAACGTTTCGCCTGAAGCAAAGCGTCCAAAAATCAAATGGTCCCAGCCGATCATTGCACCCTCTGCCGAGGCACGCACCCGGATGTCGGAGCGCACGCGAGCTCGATCAAACACAATCGTCTCCTGCGGGAGCCATTCAAACTTGCCGTCCAGTTCGATGTCAATCAGTTGCGAAGCATGCGCTCGCGCCTCGGTCCCGTACCACTTTGTCGCCGAGGGATTCGTGACTAAGCCATGACTCCCCGCGCGGCTCTTGACGAGAATTTCGAGACGATCACCGCCGGCAATCCCTCCCGGGGGGTGAACCACAATGGCATGGCAGGTCGAGGGGCCTTCGGGGTAAAGCGCTTTTTGAATTCGCAATGGTCCGAGATGCCTGAAACCCAAACGGGTCCGTTGCACTGAAAGCCGATCCTCGATTAGTGGCGCGGCGCTTGGATCAACATTAAAGTCGAGCTCAAGCCGAGCCGTCCAGGAGCCGGAAGGTTCGATTTCAATATGCTCAACAGGGGGCTGGAGCTTCCCGACTTCCACAAGCGACTGCATCAATTCATCAACAATTTATCTAATGTGCGTGGTTTACAAGTTTGCCAGAAGTTTGACTTCTAACTGATATAAACAGTGAATTCTGACAACATTCATCAGCAATATCTGTGCCACGATTCAATAGACCTCAAGCTAGCAGTCTCTCAGAGCGCCTACCAGACCAGCACCATTTGGGTGCAATTCGGCCTGAAATCTCATTTAGGCCTGCCCATAAACAGCGCATCGGTTTGAGTCTCAAGAATACCTCCCAGTATTTCACCCTTATAAAAAGGTGAGGCAGCAGCGACTGTTTTGGAGGAAATTTCAATTTGATTCATCCCTGCACGCACAAGTGTCTCAATCGACGAGGCAAAAACGACGCCACCAACCCCTGCCCAGATCAAGGCACTCATGCACATCGGGCATGGCTCACCAGTCGTATAAAGGATGGTATCGCCCCATCCTTTGTTACCGTGCCGAGAAACATAGTCATTGAGGCAGGCGATCTCTCCATGAAAACTCGGATTCGCGCGCGAATTATTCACGCCTCTGGCCAGCACATCCCCCGTACTGGCATCCGTTATCACGGCACCAAAGGGAAATGCAGGATTTTTTTTCCCTTCTTCGATTGCTAGGAACATCGCATGTTCATGCGCGGCAAGAGGTATCGTGCGCAAACTGATTGATGCTTGCGCCTTGGGCAAATATTGTGTCATGACTAGGCCACAAGAACAGGTGAGAAAAGCACGTCTGGATATCATATAGTGTTGAGAGTTGGGATTGGGTGATTGGATAACAATGCCAAACAGCGTCAACTTACCTTACACAGTATGACTATAACTGGCGAGGTACTGCTACACAATTTACCTTTAAAAAAGATAAACAGATGAAAACCGAACTCAACCCTGGCATGATCACAACATCACCTGCTCCGATCAGTTTTCGAGAAGCTTTCATGTTC
>CANBUF010000291.1 GCA_947372575.1 Alcaligenaceae bacterium
GTGCAGGCAAGATTAACCACGGCAGGAGACAGGCCATAGCCTGTTTCAAAGCGGTTCGGAACCAGATAGTCAACTTTTGCGCCCATTCCGCGCAAGCCCCGCAATCCGACCGCACATGCCGTCGCGCCATCACAGTCATAGTCGGCCACGATCAGCATGCTCTTGCCTGCGGCAATGGCATCTGCCAGTAGTTTTGCCGCATGTTCTACATGGGTCAGACCTTTTGGGGCCAGCATGGCTGGCCATTCCAGGCGAATGTCTTCGGTGCGGGTAATGCCGCGGGCGGCCCATAGTCTGGCAAGCAGAGGGTGCACACCAGAAGCCTCGAGCCGCTGCGCGTTCTGCAGATCGAGACGACGAATGCTTAATTTGGGAGATTCCACCATGTTTTCCAGTGTTGGGGTCTTGCAGGCAATAGGCGTCGCCACCACGAGGGCATCACGGGGCGAAGTTCAATAATATGTTGCGGCCCGACCAGTGTGAGGCGGGCGTCTGCGGGCTGTTCTGACAAGTACGCAGAAAGTGCGGGCAGGGTTTCGATCCAGTTCGCCCAGTCACCTTGCGCATGGCTTCTGGACAAGCCCTCGTAGATAATGGGAGCAGGGAGGTTGCGCTCGACTGTCCAGCCGTGCGCGCCACCGTAGAGCCAGAGACTGTTTATCGGGGGCGCACCGCGTTCGGCACGTGCCAGATTCACAGGATGTTCATGCCAGAGCATCTGAATTTCATTGAGCAGTTTGCGCCAGCTCCTTGCGCTTTCATGTTGGGGCCACCAGTCTGCCATGGCCATTCCCGTCATTGCAGAGGGACTTATTGAGTTGATTTCCGGCTCCCGACTGAGCCAGACACGCCAGCGCGTTGGACTGATCGGGAGGATCGAGATGGGACTGTCGACCCAAAGGCTGCAGACCGCCTCAAAGAGGTCGTCGGCTTCGGTTTGCATAATATCGAGGCCTCGCGGGTCGACCAATGCAGCGCCGTTGGTGCCAACGGTCACGCTGCTCAGTTCCGCGACCCAGACTTTTTCATTTGGCTGGGTCACGCCCGCGCGCAGCGGTCCCAGTCCTGCGCCCAGGTTCGCTGTTGCAGGCGCCACGTAACCCTTGCGAAGCAACTCTACCGCCTCGAATGGTGTACAGCCGATTTCGTCAGGCGCGAGTCGAATAATCTGTGCAGGGATTCTTTTGAGTCTGTCGATCAAGGCCGGGCATGACCTTTCAACGTATTGGATCAGTTCGGGGGCGACGGTTGCGGGGGGGAGTGCCCCAGGTATCAGAATTTCCATGTTGCAATTGTAGTGGGGTCGCTGCCGTGTTGGGGTGGCTTTGATGCAATAATAGACGTGTGCTGAAATTACCTTATGAACTCTGGATCGGAGCCCGTTACGCGGGCATGAGTAGTCTGCGTGGCCGTAAGGGCCGACGAGACCGTTTTGTCTCGTTTGTCGCAGCGACCTCAATGGCTGGCATCGCGTTAGGCGTGGCGGCCCTGATTGTTGTGTTGTCTGTGATGAACGGCTTTCAGAAAGACGTCCGTGACCGGATGCTTTCGGTGCTTCCGCACATCGAAATCTTTGTATCAGGCTCAGACCCTGAGCGCATCCTCACACAATGGGGCGCTCTTGCCGCCGCAGCCAAAAAATCACCCTCGGTGTTGGCCGCAGCACCTTTTGTTGCTGCGCAAGGGATGTTGATGCGCGGGCAAGAGTTGCGTGGTGTCCAGGTGCGCGGCATTGACCCAGACACCGAAAAGGATGTCTCCGAAGTCAGCCAGCAAATGGTGTCCGGCAAACTGAGCAATCTTCGCGCAGGTTCCTTTGGAATTGTGCTGGGTCAGGAACTCGCCGACATTCTGGGTCTGCGTATCGGGGATCCAGTCATGATGCTGGCGCCACAGGCCAACGTTGGGCCAGCCGGGTTTACCCCCCGCATGAGACAGTTCACTTTAGTGGGTATCTTTCGTTCTGGACACTATGAATACGACTCGTCCCTGGCGTTTGTCGATGTGACCGATGCGGCAAAACTGTTTCGCGACAGTGCAACTGCTGGTGTAAGATTACGTGTGGATGACATGTACCGTGCTCCGCAAATTTCACAATCCCTGGTGCCGCTTCTTCCCCCTAATGTCCTGGTCGCTGACTGGTCGCGCAACAACCGCACCTGGTTTGCTGCAGTGCAGACCGAAAAACGCATGATGTTCCTGATTCTTGCGTTGATCGTGGCGGTGGCGGCCTTCAATCTTTTGTCATCGCTTGTGATGGCAGTAAAAGATAAGCAGTCCGATATTGCTATTTTGCGCAGCTTTGGTTCGACGCCTTTAGAGATTGCCTGCATTTTTCTGGTTCAGGGAGCCCTGATTGGCTTGGTCGGGACCTTTTTAGGTGTCTCGGGCGGTATGGCCATTGCATTTAATATAGATGTGATTGTTCCTGCCATCGAGCGATTGATCGGTGCGCAATTCTTGCCCCGCGAAATATATTTCATCAGCACCTTGCCCTCAGATCCAAGAATGGCGGATATTGTGTCGATCGGGGTGACTTCCCTGATCATGTCGCTGCTTGCAACTCTCTATCCCAGTTGGCGCGCCTCGCGCCTGCAGCCCGCACAGGTATTGCGCCATGACTGATTTTGCATTGATGGCCAAGCATCTTTCCAAAGTTTACGACGAGGGTCCAGCGAGGATCCAGGTGCTTGATGACGTCAACCTGTCGGTGGTTCCCGGTGAAATGGTTGCTATCATTGGTGCCTCAGGTTCAGGTAAAAGTACGCTACTTCATACGCTAGGTTTGCTCGATCTACCCACCTCGGGTACGGTCACGGTGGCAGGTCAGTCTTCCGAAGGACTTTCAGAATCTGCCCGTAGTCGACTGCGCAACCGTTCGCTTGGGTTCGTCTATCAGTTCCATCATTTGCTTCCAGAGTTTTCTGCGTTGGATAATGTCGCGATGCCGTTGGTGGTCAGGCGTGAATCTCGCAAGGACGCACGCGAGCAGGCGCGCATGGTGATTGAACTGGTTGGTCTGAGCGCGAGAATCGAGCATTTTCCTGGACAGCTTTCGGGTGGTGAGCGCCAGCGCATTGCACTGGCACGCGCACTGGTCACACGTCCGGCCTGTGTGCTGGCCGATGAACCGACTGGCAACCTCGATCGCCACACTGCGCATCAGATGTTTGCCTTGCTCAAAAGAGTCAATGCTGAATCTGGCACAGCCTTTGTGATTGTGACCCATGATCCCGAGCTCGCGGCGCTTGCGGATCGCAGACTCTATATGGAATCTGGCCGCCTGGTCGATGCTGCTTGACACCCATTGTCATCTCGATGCTGATGAATTCGGGCGCGATCGCGACCAGGTTATTGCGCGCGCACAGGAGACAGGCGTAAAAGGGATCCTGATCCCAGCAGTCGAGGTGGCAAATTTTGATCAGGTCCGCTTGCTTGCGCATTCCTTTGCGCAAGGGGCCTACGCCCTCGGTATTCATCCAATGTATGTTCAGCGTGCACAAGCCGATGATTTGCAACGTTTACGCAAGGCGTTGATTACCCACCAGCATGATCCAAAATTAGTCGCGATTGGCGAGATTGGGCTGGA
>CANBUF010000292.1 GCA_947372575.1 Alcaligenaceae bacterium
TTTCAGGCGTTCAATTTGTATCCAGTCTGCCCAGAAGCGAAATTGGCAAGGTCCTCAAGCGTCAACTCCGACTGATGGCGGAGTCTACACTGAGTACTTGACCCAATCAGATATCACTAACAAAGTGCAGGGCTATCCAGGCCAGGCACAGCGGACCCGTGTTGAAGAGCCCATGCAACACCATTGAGCTACCGACGCCCCGCTCGACGCGCATCCAGCCCAAAACGAGTCCGGTTACCCATTGCGGGGCCACGAGCACGACCATCATCCACCACTCAATTTCGGTAAAGACGAAATTGCGGATATGGACGGCAGCAAAGGCGATTGCGATCGCATGAAAGACATACGGAAACAGGGAACGATAGCGACGCAACCACATCCATGACCAGTCACCCGGTCCTGCAGAGGCTGCGCTCGACCACCAGACCAGGCCAATTGTGGCGGCGAGCAAGGCGCTCGACCACCAGACCAACCCGTTGAGCAATACCAGGATCATCGACGGGATCACCCACACCGCCTGCAGGGGTCGCCTCAGACCAAACCGAAATAACAACTCTTCGACAATCGGTCCCCACAGAATAGCTTGCAGCCAGGGCAGATCGTTCACGTTGACGCGATGTGTCGCCCCCGACATTTCAAAGACCGCAAGCACAAAGGGCCCCAGTGCAACAATATTAAGCACCCAGAGCATCACGGCCCAGGCGAGTAGTCTTTGCCAGCGCAGCGCCGGCAACCAGTCCGCTAACCAGCCAGCAATCGGCGGGGTATGTGGCAATTGGCGCTTAAGCACGGGATGCCGGATAAAGCGCAGGCACTGCCGCACCTCCTCACGAAAGCTCAGTTCCTTCATGCAGGATTGTCACGATGAAGCTGCTCAGTGGCACGCACAAAATCGCCTGCCAGAAACAGCGGGATCACTGCGCGACAGCGTGTCACTGCGGCATCGATTTGTGCCTGCTCTTCGCGCCGAGGCTGATGCAGAACAAAATCCGCAACCTCTTGCTGTAAATTCAATGTGCGTGGATGGCCAATGCCGATCCGCAGACGCCAAAAGCCCGGGCCGCCCAGTGCCGCCTGAATATCTTTGAGTCCATTGTGTCCCGCATGTCCGCCGCCTTGCTTGACCTTGACCTGACCGGGCATGAGATCCAACTCATCATGCAAGACCAACACCGACTCCGGGGCAATTTTATAAAAGCGGGCTAGAGCACCCACACATTGACCCGAGCGATTCATATAGGTCAGGGGCTTGGCTAGTACAACCTGCTCGCTGTTGACGCGCGCCTTGGCCACCATGCCTGCAAAGGCCTTCTCGTGGGTAAAACTACAACGCAGATCATTTGCGATTTCGTCAACGAGCCAAAACCCGGCATTGTGACGTGTACGTTCGTAATCCGGACCTGGATTTCCCAGGCCAACAATGAGTTTGATCGGTATATTGGACATGGCTCGATTAGAAAGCAAAAGCCCCATCGACGCAAAGCGTGGATGGGGCCTGGTGCACAGCAGACGAGGGACTCAATTAGCGCGACTAAACTCGCGTCGCACGATCTTGTGTCCCGTCAGTTCTGCTTAAGCTGCAGGTGTTGCAGCTGCGTCGTCAGCAGGGCCGCCTTTGACGATTGCTGTGGCCAGCGCTGGGTTTGGATCACCACGGTGTGCCACAAAGCTCACGCCTTTAGGCAACTTGATATCGGCCAGGTGAATCGATTCGCCACCGATCAGCTTGCTCAGATCGACTTCGATAAACTGTGGCAAGTTGACTGGCAGACAAGCAACTTCGAGTTCAGTAAACACATGCGAGATGATCGCAGCAGTCAGCTTCACTGCTGGCGAGATATCAGCATTGATAAAGTGCAAAGGCACTTTAGTGTGCAGAATCGAGTTCGCATCCACGCGTTGAAAGTCAACGTGCATCACGAGTTGTTTGTATGGGTGCCACTGCACTGAGCGCAGCAATACCTGATGGCTTTTGCCTTCAAGTTGCATCTCAAGAATGGATGAGTGAAATTGTTCTTTGCGCAGGGCATGATAAATTTCGTTGTGGTCGAGCTCGACATTGACGGGCTTGTCAGCACCACCGTAAACGATGGCGGGAATCAGGCTCGCACGGCGCAGGCGGCGGCTCGCACTCGTTCCCTGTACGCTGCGTGGGGTTGCATTGAATTGCATTGAAGTACTCCAATATAGGCCATTGAGGCCCGGTTTTACACGCTCTGACACCAGAGGGTGGTTTTACAGATCACCGCGACCAGTGACTTGTAAATTTGTTGTCCCATGCGAACACTCCCGCAGAGGACAGAATTCTTAATATTCAGTCAACAAACAGCGAGCTGACGGATTCTGCATTTGAAATACGCAGGATGGTTTCGCCCAACAAGGCTGCGCATGACAGCTGACGGATCTTGCCGCAAGCACGTCCTGCCTCTGAGAGCGGGATCGTATCGGTCACCACCAGCTCATCGAGCTCGGAGGCATCGATTCTTTCGATCGCGCCGCCAGACAGAACCGCATGGGTGCAATAGGCATATACCGAGCCTGCACCACGTTCTTTCAGCGCCTGAGCTGCCTTGCAAAGCGTACCAGCCGTATCGACCATGTCATCCATGATCAGACAGGTCCGACCATCCACATCGCCAATGATGTTCATGACTTCAGAGACGTTGGCGCGTGGACGACGCTTGTCGATAATGGCGAGGTCGGCTTCGAGCTGTTTAGCGAGCGCACGGGCACGCACAACACCGCCAATATCTGGTGAGACAACAACCAGATTCGTCAAATTACGGCGCCAGATATCGCCCAGCAAAATCGGACCGGCATAAATATTATCTACAGGGATATCAAAGAATCCCTGGATCTGGTCTGCATGCAAATCCATCGTCAGGACGCGGTCCACACCAGCGACCTGCAGCATATTGGCGACGACCTTGGCGGTAATCGCGACACGTGCGGAGCGGGGACGACGATCCTGGCGGGCATAGCCAAAATAAGGAATCGCAGCTGTGATTCGTCCGGCAGAAGCGCGACGCAAGGCGTCGACCATTACCATGACTTCCATCAGATTGTCATTGGTCGGGACACAGGTCGGTTGCAACACAAAGACGTCTTTACCGCGGACGTTCTCATTGATTTCGACCGAGACCTCTCCATCTGAAAAGCGTCCAACGGACATTTTTCCAAGAGACATATCGAGATGGTTAACCACATCGACGGCCAGCCGTGTATTGGCTGTACCGGTAAAGATCATGAAACTATCATTGGCCATGGTGGGGGCAATCGCAGACAGTAAGAAACCAGATGTGGAACAAAAAAGCTGCTGAACTTGAAGATCGTGCGCATTTAAAACATAAGTACTGGTTCAGTACGATTCAAACGAGGCAACCGATCAGTTCAACAGCTTGACACGTATTCGGGCTGGGGAGGAAGGATTCGAACCTTCGCATGCCGGAATCAAAATCCGGTGCCTTAACCAGCTTGGCGACTCCCCAACGAGCGTTAAATCCAACTACGCAGTGGATGTTCCGATAATCCATTACAGACTGAAACAGACTGTATGAAAGACGGCACACCTACTATCAAT
>CANBUF010000293.1 GCA_947372575.1 Alcaligenaceae bacterium
GACGGTATTGCCCCGGGTACACAGGGCAATACACCGGCAAATACACCCCGAAACTCAGGCAGCCTCTGGGGCGTCTATTCTGTGACGCCAGAGTGGGAGGTCGGAGGTGGTGCGACCTACGCAGGCGAGAGATATGCGAACAATACGGATCTAACCTCAGCGGGTGCGTATGTACGCTGGGATGCGACGATCGCCTATCACCAGCCCAAATACGACGTTCGCCTGAATCTCTTTAACCTCACGAATGCCAACTACTACGACACGCTCATCGCATCGGACGGTGGTCGCGCCGTACCAGGTGTCGGTCGCTCAGGCATGGTGACACTGAGCTTGCGGTTTTAAGTCCAACACATCAGGAATCACGCATCATGCTTATCCATCTTCCAGAGGTACTTTCGCCTGAGCTCGTTCTGCAGCTTCGTCACGCACTGGATCAAGCCGGGCCCGCTTGGGTGGATGGGCGTGTGACCGCTGGTTATCAGGGCGCTCCGGTCAAGCTTAATCAGCAGATCGATGAGCATTCGGCGGTGGCCCATGAGTGCCAGCGTGTCATTGCCTCAGCACTTGAGCGCAACCCCTTGTTCATCAGTGCAGCCTTACCCAATGTGCTGTATCCCCCGATGTTTAATCGCTATGGCCAAGGCATGGGCTTTGGTCACCATGTAGATGGCGGGATCCGTCTGCATCCGCACAATGGCTCCAAGCTGCGCACGGATATCTCCGCGACTCTGTTTCTGTCCGATCCGGACACCTACGACGGTGGAGAGCTGCTAATCGAGGATACCTACGGGACACACCGGGCAAAACTTCCTGCGGGTGACATGGTCTTGTACCCGTCGACCAGTTTGCATCAAGTCACCACCGTCACCCGGGGTGTTCGGGTCGCCTGCTTTACCTGGGTCCAAAGCATGGTGAGAGATGATGCGGAGCGCACGCTGTTGTTTGAACTGGATAACGCTATCCAACGACTCAATGCAGCAGATGCCGATGCGCAGGCGCGTCGCACGCTGGTGGGGAATTATCACAATCTGCTGCGCAAATGGAGTGATGTGTAGGTGATGATGGATTTAAGAAAAAATGCCAGCTTGCGTCATCAGCGTTATGCAAAATTTGTTTACTGGGTCCGTAAGTCTCATGGCTGGATAGGCTTGTGGGGCGCGCTGCTTGGACTGATTTTTGGACTAAGTGGTATCTGGCTGAATCATCGCGCCGTACTAAAGTTGCCTCCTGTTGCGCAACAGCGCAGTCAAGTTCAAATCGCATTGCCTGTGCCACCTCCCTCGACACCGGAGTCGATGTCATCCTGGCTCCAAAGTTCCTTGCAGCTCGACGCTGCGCCGACTTCCATGCGTGTCGAAGCCTCCAGAGAAGTGCCGTGGGGTACGCTGCGGCAACCAGAGCGCTGGCAGTTTAATTTTGGTGGCCCAAGCGAACTGGTACAGGTTGAATATTGGGGTGGGAACACCTCAGTCAAGGTCAATGTCGTCAAGAATGGACTGATCGCAACACTCACCAATCTGCATAAGGGCAGTGGTATGTCCATCCCCTGGATTCTGCTGGTCGACTCGATTGCTTTCAGTATGATTTTTCTGTCGCTGTCTGGAGTGATCCTGTGGATACAGATGAATCGCCGTCGAGCGATCGGAGCAGGGATTCTTTCTGTATCTGTTGCGCTGTCACTGACGTTGATCGGAGTACGGCTCTAATCATGACGCAAAATACGACTTCCATCAGCCAGGCAAGAGAGGGCTTTCAGCCTTCAATGCCCTGGCTGCGCATCAGTTGCATTACAGTTGTCCTGTTATTGCATGGCGCAATACTCGCGGCGGTGCTCTATCAGGGCAGTGAGACATCAGTTACCACGAGTCAACACCAAACCGTGGCGACTATGCTCTTGTCTGAAAGTCCTGCGGCGGTCAAGCAAGCGAATGTGTCTGTGCCAAACGTGCAGCCTCTCACTGCGTCTGCGCCTGCGCCACGGATAGAGACACCGCCACCATCCGCTCCAGCCTTGCTCCCTAAGCAAGTATCGCTTCCTAAGCCGAGTACTGTCGTGCGCCCACCGCCCCCGCCTGTTCGTCAAGTTGCGATAGCATCCACGCCCCAGGCTGGCGCACCCCCTTCGAGCGCAGCGACTCAGCCCAGAACAGAAGCTGCATCACAGAACGCCTCGCCAAGCGCTGCAAACACTGGAGATGCCTCGCACGATGCGCCGGCAGTCATTGAACCCGGCACGCATTGCCCCAAGCCTGAATATCCCAAGATGTCACGTCGCATGCTAGAGGAGGGGGTTGTCACGTTGCGATTCCTGATTGGTGCCGATGGCCACGTCATTCAATCCGAAGTCGAAAAAACCTCGGGCTTTCGTGGTTTGGATGAAGCCGCACGCAACGCCTTGTCAAAGTGTCAGTTTCAACCCGGAAAAACTGAAGGGCAGCTCACTCAGAGTTGGGCCGCCATCAAGTATTCATGGCGTTTGAAGTAACTACCGATTTAAACGTTTACATAAAAGGAATCCGCCCATATGTCCTACATGAATCATCCACACTTGCGCCGAACAGTTTGCGTCCTGGCTTCACTCATGTTGTTTCATTCTGCCTGCTCAGCAGAAGGTGTATCGGAAAATCCTTATGGTTTATCTGCGCTATGGGCACAGGGCGATCTGGTAGCCAAGACCACATTGCTTATTTTGGTGCTCATGAGTATGGGGAGCTGGTATGTGATTCTGACTAAGTTTGTTGAACAATTTCGCATGATCAGGCTTGAGCGCGCGACCCAAAAAACCTTTTGGAAAGCCAGTAGTCTGAGACAGGCAACCGATGCATTACCTTTGACAAGTCCGTTTCGCATGATTGCAGAAAAGGGTCTCGAAGGCGCAACCAAGCATGATGGATTGCTCGGCGCTGTGGATTTCAATACCTGGGTCACCATGAGCATCCAGCGCGCGATGGGTAGCGTTCAAAGTCGCATGCAGAATGGACTGGCCTTACTGGCGACAGTGGGTTCTACCGCACCCTTTGTAGGATTGTTCGGGACAGTTTGGGGTATATATCACGCGCTGGTCAAAATCGGTATGTCTGGACAGGCCAGTATCGATAAAGTGGCTGGTCCCGTGGGAGAGTCGCTCATCATGACCGCGATTGGTCTGGCGGTGGCAGTCCCCGCGGTGCTGGGCTACAACTGGATGGTTCGACGCAACAAAGGCATCATGGAGTCGGTTCAGGCTTTTGGCGCGGATCTGCATGCAGTCCTGCTCGGTTCACAAAAAAAACATTCATAAGGCGGGTATCCCACCATGGCTATGCATATCGGCGCAAGCGACGAGGATGACGAAATGCTTACCGCGATCAACACCACGCCACTTGTGGATGTGATGCTGGTACTGCTGATTATTTTTCTGATCACGATTCCGGCGGTGACGGCTTCGATCAATGTGAAACTGCCGCAGGAGTCTCAGCAGCCACATCTGATCAAGCCTGAGAGCGTTGTGTTGACCGTCAATCAGAAGGGCGTCGTATTTCTCGATGAAATTCAGATTGCCAATCCGACTGAACTCAGACAAAAGCTGCAAGTCTT
>CANBUF010000294.1 GCA_947372575.1 Alcaligenaceae bacterium
CGACGGGTGTGATTGGGCGTATCGCTGACTGGTAGAGCATTGATGGTCATGTCACAATTCCGTGACTGAAGTCGCCATGTTTGCTTACACATTACGACTTTCACCTACACATTACAACTTTTCCACCCTGGCTTAGAGAGAGGCTTCCAAGTGAAAACCAGAAGAGCATTCCTTCAATCCGCAGTCCGTGCAGCCACAACAATCTCTATCCTGAATTTACCTTTGCAAAAGGCCTTTGCTGCAGGCAAGTATCAACCTGATGGTCATGCGGTGTTGCTTGTGGTGGATGTGCAAAACTGTTTCACTGAAGGAGGTACTTTGCCAGTTGTGGATGGGGCCGCGGTGATTCCCGTGATCAACCGTATTGCACCGGTTTTTAGCAACATCGTGCTGACGCAAGACTGGCACACGCCAGGACATGCATCTTTTGCCAGCACCTATCCAGATAAAAAACCTTTCCAGACTGTCAAGCTTGGCTATGGAGAGCAAGTGCTCTGGCCTGATCACTGCATACAGGGAACAAAGGATGCAGCGTTGCATCAGGATCTCGTGGTGCCAGGCGCAGAACTCATTCTGCGAAAGGGTCATCACGCGATGATAGATAGCTATTCGGCCTTTACAGAAGCCGATCGTGTGACAACAACCGGACTGGCTGCTTATCTCAAGGCAAAGGATATTCAATCTGTTTATGTCACGGGACTTGCAACAGATTTTTGCGTAGCCTGGACCGCGCTAGATGCCAGAGCAGCTGGATTTGAAACCTATGTGGTCGAGGACGCCTGTAAAGCGATTGATTTGAATGGCTCTCTCGATGCAGCATGGAGCAGGATGCAGGCTCAGGGCGTGCAGCGCATTCAGTCCCGGGATATTTAACGCGTGACGCTTCTCACTTTTATTAAATGGAGTACACCCAAGTGAACTACACAAATTTATCTCGTTTAATCTTGCGGACCTGCGTGTGGTTTGTTGTGGGATTTACAAGTACTCAGGCTGCACAATCCACACAAGAATCTTTACGTGTTTCTACGCACGGCTGTGAGATCAGCATTGTGGGTGGTGGGCCTGCGGGCTTATATATGGCATTTCGACTTGGCCCGATCTTCAAGGATAAAGTCTGTTTGTTTGAAAAAGAAAATCGCCTGGGTGGGCGAATTTTTGATATTAGTAAAGACTCCGAATCTCAGGAAGGCCCCTTTATCGCGGTGGGCGGGCGACGCGTCATGGAGGGTCAGGAGATCTTGTTCAAACTCGCAGAGGAATTAGGTTTGCCCCTTGAGAAGCCTGCGCTGGAGGCAGAATTAATCTTTGCGCGTGGGCTGTACTCGACCAATCCTGATGACTTTGTCAAACTGTATCCAGGTCTTGACGTGGACATGGCTGCAGGCGATGCGCCGATGCAATTGTTACGTGCCTTGCTCAATAGTCCGGAGCGCAGGAATATTGACCAGTATCCCGACTTTCGTACCTATGCCCAACAGGTCGTTGGGCATTCTGGATATGCCTATCTGCGGGACATGAGCCGATTTCGAAGCGATTATGAGTATGACCTGAGTGCCAGGGCATACCTGGAGTTTCTCGAAGAAGACATCGAGGTGTGCTGCGTCGCGTCTTACCCCGTGGGAGGGATGTCCGCCTACGTCCGTGCGCTTGAAGCCCGTTCCCGTGCATCAGGTGTGCGAATATTTATTGGTGAGGCTGTGACTGATATTGATCAGCAGGGTGATCTATACCTGTTGGCAACAACCCGCAGACAGGTGCTGAGCCATCGTGTGATCATCACTGTCCCCCCAAAAGGCTTTGACAGGATCCAGGGTTCAATTGCTAAAAAGATTCAGTCTCAGCCCCAGTACCAGTCTTTGGTTGGCGTCAACGTCATCACGATTGCGCAGTGGTATGACACGCCCTGGTGGGAGGGCATCCATCGTGTGAGCGATGGTAAGAAAGTCTGGCGTGCCTGGACGACCGACAGCTGTATTAATTCAATTGAAATTCCAGTCGAACCTTATGCAGCGCGACAGCACGTGATTCGGTCCGTCTACAACGATCAGCTCGAGTGCGTTGAAAAATGGCGACAGCTCGCCCAGAAAGGCAACGCACCTCTTGAAAATGAAGTTAAAAAAGGCCTTGAGCATCTGTTCGCAAATAATGGCGTGACGCAGCCCGTCGAAATCGGCGTGGCGAGCAAAACAGTCTATTGGGAATGGACGGATGCCTGGTATTACATTCGTGCGGGCTTTCCATTTTCGACACGGGATATTTACGATTGGGCGGTCCAGCCTATTGCAGGTCAGTCTATCGGGCTTGCAGGCGAGAGTTATAACCCTCAGCGTGCGACCTGGTCTGATGGTGCCTATAAATCAGCTATCCATCTGCTCATGACAGAGTATGGCTTTGATTGCAAAGGTGCCACACCCCCAGGTGTGGCATGCCCCATTACGTTGAAATAACAAACCAGATTGCCATCCCGAGTGCCGTAATCGCGAGGATGATATTGACTGCGGGACCTGGCCAGACGACATGACCCCTGGGGATTTCCTTTTCGGACAGTTCCTTGAGAAAGCGGTTGAATTGCCAGGCAGAAAGTAGTGAAACCACCGCAGAGATCAGTAGGAACAGTACGCCAAAAATCAGCGATGACATGGTGTGTGATGGATTAACAGGCGTCACACCGGAGATCATCCTTACGAACAGACCAAAACGCTCGACAACAAAGCCCAGTCCGATCAAGGCAATTGAAGTGCGTTGCCAGGCCAGCAGCGTACGCTCAGCTGCAAAAAATACGCGGGGATCATCCAAATATGACATAAAGCACCGGTTAGGAAAGGTTTACTGAGCTGACCTGGACACGAGATTATCTGTTACTTCGCCATAGTTGCTACTGAGGCCTCCTCGGTCGAAGCGTCAGTCATCGCACTACATTTTACTGATGGCTCGCACAAGAGGATCTGCGCTAATGCGCATTTCCCCCTTAAAGGGGCTGTCGACAATGAGCACTGCACTGAACAGAAAATTCAGCATGACAAGCTGTGTGCCTAGTACGACCAGACGCGTGGTTGTCGGTTGTAATAGCCTGATGGCAGCGATGATGATGACAGCGATCAAACTCAAAAAATTAACCACCCAAAATAATTCAGGTAAGTGCGACTGGGAGTTCATGATCCTGATTTCTCGTGAGAGAAATATCTCATCTGTTTTTTTAACGATCTCGATAAATGTCGCGACTTCACGAGGCGTGCTTGCCTGGATTTTTTTTACTTCACCATACAGATCTTTGAGCAAGCCTTCGGTCACCGGGCTACCTCGTCCGATGGCCAATCTATCCCATTCGTTCTGAATGATCGATTGAGTATAGGCCATAAGTTTGCTTTGGATCGCTGATGACTGTGGGAGGTCGTCGATTGTTAATAGTCTGGACAAGCTCGTAATTCTGGTGGCCTCAACCGTGACGTCATTTTCGAATCGATCTGAATTCCCCATGACCATGACAAAGGAAAAGCTGAGGATCACAAACGCACCTGAGAGTGTGTTTTGTGTCGCGGTATCCGTGACATCTGTATCGTACTCAAATGG
>CANBUF010000295.1 GCA_947372575.1 Alcaligenaceae bacterium
TAAAACCATAGCGTGCGCGTGCTCCAAGCGCCTCAATGGCTACAAAGTTCTGATAGCCGCGTTGTGGTGAAATTTGTGTGGCGAGTGCTGTCGCGTAGGGTGCGATCACCAGTTCATCGACGGGTGTGCGCCGCAGCGCGAGTCTAGCAACGCCTTGAGGAGCATACTGATAGGCCAGTGTCTGGTCCCGTGTGGCATAGGCTGATTCGGAGATTCCCCAGGGGATGCCGTGTACCTGAGCAAGGGCGATTTGTTCGCACAATGCAACATGAGACGCTTCATACAGTGCGCTTGCTTGGGGCTCCTCCAGAATTAAACCAGGCATCAGATATTCAAACATTGAACCCGACCATGATCTGAGCCCCGCGTGTATTGAGCTGCTAAAGAAGGGGCGGCCCAGCGCACCCCAGTGACGCACAGGTGCATCTCCTTTTGCGATAGCCAGTAAACTGGTCAGGCGTGATTCCGAGGCGAGCAGATCATAAAAGCCTGCGTCCAGTTGTTGCTCGGCAATCCGAAATCCGATGTGGAGTAAATGCCGTTTAGGATGATGTAAAAAAGAAAAATCTGCTTCCCATCCCAGTCGTTCACAGCGTATTGCCATTTGTTGCAGGCGTGCAGCCGTCATTGCCTGGATCGACGTGCCTGGAGAAGGAATCGTCAGGCTCGCCTGTATGTCGTTACAGGCCGAGCGCAATGTTGTCAGGTAGTCGTGCAATTGCCAGGCCAGTGCAGTCGCCCTGTTAGACAGGGTTCTTGTTGGCTCGGTATCGTCATAACATGCCTTTAGTTCTATGACGGCCGCACCGATCAGTTGCTGCATGGCAAGGATGTCCTGCTGTGCAACGTCCAGGGGGCTCTCCAGCGCGAGCAGGCGTGCGAGCGCTGAGTCGCCAGATAGGTCTGGCGCAAGCTCTGGCCATGCGGATAGTGAAGCATCCAGTCTTTTGCGTGAGAAGCGTAAGCCGCGTTGTATGTCAACTAATGAAACTGGATGCAAAGCGAATTCACGACACGCTTGCGCGACAGCCAGCAAATGCCCAGCTAGATTTCCACTGTCCACCGTCGAAACGTAGCTGGGCAATAAGGCTTGGCAGGTTTTTGTGTCGTACCAGTTTAAAAAATGTCCGCGATAACGCTCGAGTGTTGCGAGTGTGTCCAGCGTAGACTCAAGGCGTTCGAGCATTTCCTGCGTACCAATCCATCCGAATTTTTTGGCGCAGGTTGCACTTAAGAGATAGAGTCCGATGTTGGTGGGAGAGGTACGGTGCGCCACCATGTCGTTGGGAATGACTTGTAGATTATCTGGAGGCAAGAAATGGTCTTGAACACCAACGCATCGTTCAAAGAACCTCCAGGTGTCGCGCGCGATACCCTCGAGGTAGTCCTGGTCGTGCCCGCAGAGTGCGGGCTCTGATGCAATGGGGTGCGCACGACTGACCACCCATGTCCACAAGGGTGAGGCGCCCCACACCAGAAACAGAATAACGGATAGTGTCGATACCTGTGTATTGAGGCTTATAAAAAGCAAACATAACGCACTCGCAGATTCCAACCAATGCTGGCGAATCAAATCAGACAAATCTGATCTGGCTTGTGTTTGTGCAGCGGCGGCACTGGTCCATTGCAGCAGGTGCCTGTGGCTGGCATACAGTCTAAACAACGCGCGTAGGATCGCATCGGCAGCAAGCATGGCGTGCTGCAACAGTTGTGTGAGCTGCCACAGACTCCCAAGAACAGTTCGCAGCAGATCGACGCAGGCCTGACGATAAAAGCGAAGCTTTGCAATGTGCCGCTTGTGTGGAAAAAATCCGGCAACGCTGCCCATGAGTGGCCCCGCACAAAAAGCAGTTAATACTAGTACCAAGGCCTTCTCAGTTGAGAGCGTGAGGCCCGATAGTGAAAGCAACAGTAAGGCCAGTGACATCGGCGCCACGAGAGAGCGGCGCAAGTTATCAAACATTTTCCAGCAATTGATTGCGCGCAGTCGATGACGTGCAGGTGCGAACAAAAAGGGAAGCAGCTGCCAGTCCCCGCGCGTCCAGCGATGTATTCTGGAGGCCGCAACGTCGGCATGAAAGGGCGCATCCTCGATGATTGTGATGTCTGTGATTGCGGCGCATCGCATCAGCGCGCCTTCAAGCAAGTCATGACTCAGCACTCGGTCCTGGGGCAGGCGATCACACAGCACGGCATACATCTCACGGACGTGGATCAGCCCTTTGCCAGTGAAGCTTCCTTCTGAAAATAGATCCTGATAGACTTCTGAGCTTGCGATGCAGTAAGGATCAATGCCGTTCTGCCCTGCAAATAGCCAGTGAAATAGCGTAAATTTCTCTGAAGATGGCAGCGGCGTCACTAGCCGCGGTTGCAAGATGCCGTAGCCACTGACAACTGAGCGGCCATCTGCCGCCAGGATGGGCTGGTTGTGAGGGTGCGCAGCCACGCCGACTAGTTCACGCAAGCGGCCTGGTGGTAGTTGTGTATCGCTATCCAGTGTGACGATATATTTCACCTCGGATGCAATGCGAGAGACTGGACCCAGATTCAAAAAGTCTTGATTGTGTCCTTTGACGAGTGCCCGCACAAGCTGTTCGATTTTGCCTCTTTTTCGCTCCCATCCAATCCAGCGCTGCTCCGACTGGCTAAACCGGCGCGTGCGGTGCAGAAGAATAAAACGTTGCGATATATCTTCAGTACTCCCCTGGATAGGATGGCGTGCATTAAGCGCCTCGATCTGATCCATTGCACCCACGAGCAAGGCTTGATCTGTCTCGGCTTGCGCGGTATCGGCATCGGCCCAGTCAGTCAGAAGTGCGAACTGCGCCTCTCGCTCGGGATTCGCGAGGTAATGTAGTTCCAGCCGATGTGCTAATTCCTGCGCATCATCGGGGTGTGTCAGCATTGACGGGATCACGACAATGACACGGTGCCCGGCATCGATCCCGTCGAGCAAGGCCAGGCGCGGCAAGTGAACGGGCGGGATCGACTCGCTAATGATCCGGTTAATGACTGTGACGATGGTCTCGGATGCCGGAAACAGTATCAGCCATATCCCAAGTAATCCCCATCGCGTGAGGTGTTCGAGGCTGTCGATTTTTTGTCCATGACTCAAAACCAGCCAGCCAGTTAGTCCTAAGGTGCCCAGCAGCAGAACCGAAAGATAAAGCGGCAATGCCACACGGCGCCCGAACGCACGCCAGTCACGCTGTAAGGCACAACTCTGACCCAGCGCATGCAGCAGATCGATACGCCTGTTGCCAGTCAACCAATTTGCTGCAACGGTATGGTCTGGCGACGATGTCTGCGCTTGCTGCATGCTTTGCATGAGCGCTTGCGCGATCCGTACTTCGCTGAGGCGATATTGTTTTGCGAGGCGTTCGATACCGTGCAGTGTTTGATCACGTGTGCGGATCGACTCAGCGGCAAACAAGGGGGAAGCAAGCATCAGACGCATCAGTACGCTACTGCGTCCAATGATGTCCGGCCAATCTGCATCGACAATGGCACGCAGAGCCGTGACGGCATTGCTCACGCTCAGATTATCTGACGCC
>CANBUF010000296.1 GCA_947372575.1 Alcaligenaceae bacterium
ATCTCCCTGAATACCGGGAGCACTTGAACTCAAGTTACCTGCAATTTTGGTGCGAGAGGGCGTGTAATTTGCCTGTACTGTTGGAAAAAAATATCCCTGTTGCGCGTAAACATTTTCCTGCGCAGCCTTCAATGCACGTTGCGCAACCTCAATCGTTGGATTCGCAGTAAAGGATTGATCGATCAGGGTATTGAGCGTTTGTGACTGGAACAGTGCCCACCAGTCACTCCTGATATCACTCGCAATGGCAAACCTCTGAGCAACTCCAGCGTGGCCAGGTGAGGAGTCCGTTATGTTTGTGACCGGTAGCGTTGCATAACCTTTGGATTCGGTGAGTGCGGGTCGAACGTAGTCGGGTCCCACTGCACAACTAGCAAGCAACGAACATGTCAAAAGGCTAAATACATATTTGACTGAGATTTTAGTGTCCATCAATTTTTGCTTATGCATTGGATGTGGACTCCGCTTCTGAGGCACTGTCTTTTAATAAGTCCGCCTGGTTAGACGTGATATCTGAAAAATTACCAAACAATCTCAACGCAGCAGGCAGGATCAACAGCATGAAAATCGTACCTGTTGCAATGCCACCCACGATCACGCAAGCAAATGGACGGTTGGTTTCGCTGCCAATGTCGTGTGACAGGGCTGCTGGCAATAGTCCCAAGCCAGCCATGAGTGCTGTCATGAGAATCGGCCTCAGTCTTGATACTGCGCCATCCAGGATCGCCTGGGTGGAAGTTTCACCATCACGAATGCGTAATAGAACTTCTTCGGCCATGATTACGCTATTTTGTACAGAGATTCCCGCAACCGCGATAAAACCAACAGCGGCTGATACAGACAGGTTTAGACCCGCAAAAGCAAGTGCTGCCAAGCCGCCTACTAGCGTAAAAGGAAGCATGCCGAGCACCAGGCTCGCGAGACGAATTGAACGGAACGCCCAAAATAATAATGAAAAAATGAGCAATACGGTCAAGGGAATAATGACCATCAATCGTTTGGCGGCCCTTTGGGAATTCTCGAATTGACCGCCCCAGGTTAATTCGTAACCAGGAGGCAACTTGACTTGTTTGGCTACGCTACGTTGTGCCTCGGCGACAAAGCTCCCCTGGTCCCGACCGATCAAATTCATTTTGACAATGACAATGCGCGAGCCAGATTCACGCAAAATCCGTGAAGCTCCTTCGCGTACCTCTATATTCGCCACGTCACCGAGTGCCACTGTTCCTGTGCCATTTCCAACCTGTGTACCGGGCAACTCTAGTTGCAATCCAGCAATCGCATCGATACTGTTGCGATGAAGCGCATCAACTCGCACTACAACATCGAAGCGTTTGTCTCCGTCATAAAAACTTGTGACTGACGCCCCCGACATCGCTTGGTTCACTAGCTGGCTGACATCGCCGATCGTAATGCCATAACGCGCAAGTCTGGCGCGATCGGGTGTTACAACGACTTCAGACTGACCACTGATTCTTGTGGCTTCAACATCCGTTGCACCGCGAATTGACTGCACAACTGAAACAACTTGTGCAGCTTTTTCTTCAAGGATCTCGAGTTTGCTGCCACTGATTTTTGCAACTATTTCTCCTCTGAATCCAGACAATGATTCTTCGACGTTGTCTTGAATAACTTGTGAAAAATTGGTTGAAATTCCTGGGATTGTTGAAAGTTCCTTCGACATACTACTGACCAGTTCTTCTTTTGTTGCAAATCTCCACTGATCTCGGGGTTTAAGGTCGACCAGGTTTTCAAGGTTATTTGGACCTTTAGGATCAGATCCATCATCCGGACGACCTACATGCGAAATGAATCTTGACACTTCTGGGTATGCCAAGAGTTTTGCACGGACCAGTCTTTCAACCGCTTTGGTATTTTCCAGGGAAGAGGAGGTCGGCAAGGTAATACTTAACCAGATATTGCCTTCATCAAGCTTAGGCATAAATTCACTGCCGAGTTGCGTTGCCAGTGAAAAGGCAATCACAACGGGTATGGCTGAAAAAAGGAGCGTTTTACGCGCGTGTTTCATTGCCAGAATCACGATGACTCGATAGCGTTCCTGCAAGTAGTCCAGCCAGGGCTTGTGCTTTTCAGTCAAAGGGCGCAAGCGCACTACAAAGGCGAGTAAGGTTGGCAGCAACGTAAACGTCAGCAATACAGCACCGATCAGGGCGAAAGTCAGTGTCAGTGCGACTGGAGTGAAAATCTTGCCTTCTACGCGCTGGAAGGTAAAGATCGGCACAAATGCAAGAATAATGATCGCTTTGGAAAACAGAACCGGTCTCGACATCTCTGTCAGCGTTTTGTGCAACGCATGCACACGATGCGATATCGCGGCAGAAGGATCTGCGTCAGTTGCAGATGAGAGGGCGAGCCGGACCATCAGCGCCTCGACAATCACAACTGCGCTATCGATGATGATGCCAAAATCCACTGCGCCCAGGGAAATCAAATTGGCTGAGACTCCCAATCCATTCATCAAGATAAAGGCAAATAGCAAGGCCAGTGGGATAACAGCCGCTACCACCAGTGCGGCAATCCAGCTGGACAGAAAGACTACCAGCACGGCAAACACCAGCAAGGCACCGACGATCAGGTTATGAACAACAGTATGTACGGTGTGCGTCACAAGTTCAGTACGATCATAAATCGGCGTGATCTTTACCCCAGGTGGCAGTTTCGGAGCAAGTTGTTCAATGCGCTGTTTGAGCGCCGCATTAATTTTGGAGGGGTTACCTCCCTTGGTCATCGAGACAATGCCTTCAATGATGCTGTCTTGCTGATCCACCGCCACGATCCCGAATCGGGGACGTTCGGATTCTGTCACTGTAGCCACGTCACCAACTGTGATGGATTGGCCCTGTCGTGCAGTAATCACAACTTTGCGGATATCGTCCAGGCTCGCGAACAACCCTGCTGAGCGCACCACCAGTGAGGCATCTCCGTGACGAACCAGACCACCACCGGCACTACTATTGCCATTGTTAATTGCCTGACTCAACTGGTTGAGGGTGATCTGATACTTGCGTAAAGCAAGAGGGTCTACCTCAATGTGGAACTCCTTAATCGCGCCGCCAAAACTGACAATGTCAGCTACGCCTGGTGTCATGCGAAGAGCTGGGCGAATGGTCCAGTCTTGAAGCGTACGCACTTCAACATCCGAAAGGCCTGGGGCCACAATTGAATAGCGATACACCTCTCCAACGGCTGTCGACAGTGGTGCGAGCTGTGGCTGCACGCCGACTGGCAGGACTACCGTTGACAGCTTTTCCATCGTTTGCTGGCGTGCAAAATAATTATCTGTACCTTCGGCAAATGTGAGCGTAACAATTGACAAACCGGTCATGGTCACAGAGCGCACGTTGGTCAGATTTGGAATGCCGGCCATTTCACGTTCAATGGGCAGCGTGACGGTTCGCTCCATGTCCTCCGGTGGTTGGCCAGGCAGTTGCGAAATGACGCGAACCTGGACATCCTGTACATCCGGAAATGCTTCGATCGGTAGGTTCGAAAGCGCAAAGCCACCGAATCCAATCAGTGCGGCAACCAATAC
>CANBUF010000297.1 GCA_947372575.1 Alcaligenaceae bacterium
CCACATAGTTTTTCGCATTTATTTGCGGGTGGTTATGGTGCGGGCTACTACAGTTACAAATGGGCTGAAGTATTGTCTGCCGATGCCTTTGAGGCCTTTGAAGAAGCAGCTGAACGTTCAGCGAAATCTGCGCATGAAGCCGCAGGCAATATACCCACCCAATCAATGGGAGCTCTGGATCGCGAAACCGGCCAGCGTTTTAAAAAGGAAATTCTCGCAGTCGGTGGTTCGCGCCCTGCTGCCGAATCCTTTGAAGCCTTCAGAGGACGAGCACCGCGAATGGATGCGCTATTACGCCACAGTGGCATGAGTGAACAGGCGCAGTGATGCCGTTTTTTAAAATACGCCTTTTGATGGCCCGACTGATTCAGATATGTCTTGTCTCTGGTGCTTTGTTGCTGAGTGCATGTTCTGAACAGCCGGCAAAGTGGTCTCTTTATGATGTTTCCGGACACCTGCCAGATTTAAAGTTTTCACTGCAGGCAGCTGGCAACAAGACATTCACCCAAAATGATCTCAAGGGCAAGACCGTCCTGATGTTTTTTGGTTATGCCAGTTGCCCGGATATCTGTCCAACGACCATGGCCCAGCTCAGTGAAGTGATTCAAAAGCTGGGGACTGATGCGAAAGACGTACGTATCGTATTTGTCAGCGTTGATCCTCATCGTGATACGCCTGACATGCTGCAGGCCTATGTTGATGCTTTCAACAAAAACGCCATCGGCCTGACAGGGACTGAAGATCAAATCACGGCCTTGGCACGAACCTACCGGATTGCTTATCAGATCGAAAAGCCAAAGCCTGGAGATAATGCAGAGACCTATGATGTGACACACAGCCGTGGAGTCTTTATCTTTGATAACCAGGGGCGTGCAAGACTACTGGCGTCAGACACCGAGGCCGTGGATCTGGTGACTCAGGATGTCAGGCAACTGATTGGTCTGACGCGTGCAAAGGCTCCTTAGCGAATCGTGACATATTCACAAAAACGTCAAAGATCACCACAAGTAGCTCAATACGACGCATCAATCAAGAGTTGATCCTATGCTGCACACCAATGGCCTGCAAGCCAGAGGGGTAAAGGCAGTGATTCACTGGTAAGTGTCAGCCGAAATCCGTTCCGAACAGAATTTAAGCAATGTCAGTCCAGGGATCAAGATTGAATTTTAGTCAGGTTAAGCTGCTTGTAATTTTTGAGCCACATCAAGCTTAGCCTGAGCATCGCGAAGGGCCGTGCGTAGCCCCTCTTCGATCACGGGATGATAAAAAGGCATCTCGAGCATTTGATCAATCGTCATTTGCTGCTGTACAGCCCAGGCAAGTAAGTGAGCAATGTGTTCGGCACTCGGCCCAACCATTTCCGCACCTACAAATCGACGTGATTCAATATCAGCATAAACATGTAACAACCCTTTGTTCTTAAGGATGACACGCGAGCGCCCTTGATTGGCAAAATCAATCTCACCTGTCACAAAACTGCCAGGTATCAGGCGTGAAAACGAATCACCCATTAAGGCAATTTGCGGCTCAGAAAATACAACTGCAAGTGTTGCACGACGTTTGCCAGATATCACTATTGGAAAATGGGCTGCATTTTCACCTGCAATCTTTCCTTCGTCAGCAGCCTCGTGAAGCAAAGGCACCTCACCATTTACATCGCCTGCGATGAATACTGGAAAATTGCCAATCTGCATCGTGTAACGATCAAAGGCAGGAATGCCATTTTTTTCAACAGAAATCCCTGCATGCTCAAGCCCCAGTGACGCAATGTTGGCGCGCCGACCGGTTGCAACCAGTGCGTAATCAAACAGCTCAGTCTTCTCAGTATTGTCGAGAGCAACATAACGAATTTCGACGGCATCGCCAACACGCTTTGTCTCCAGTACCCTGGCATCAGGATCGAGATAGAACTCTTGCTGAAAAATCTTTTTGGCAGACTGACGAATCGCAGGATCACTAATGCCCCCCAACGAACCGCTTACCCCAAATACTCTCACCATGACCCCCAGGCGAGCAAGAGCCTGACCGAGCTCAAGACCGATCACACCTGGACCAAAGACGGCGACACGCCTTGGTAAATCATCCCAGGCAAAGACGTCATCATTGACGATCAACCGGTCACCTAGCGCACGAAATGGTGGAGGCACAGCGGGACTCGAACCCGATGCGATCACGACACTCACTGCATGCACTTCAGTATGCTGATCAACCAGCAGTTTGCCGGGTGCAATAAAACGTGCGTATCCGCGCAGCTTATGCTCTGCGGGAATGTTTTCGACGCTTTCGAGAACAAACCCCACAAAACGGTCACGCTCATACTTGACACGACGCATGACCTCTTTACCCTCTACACGTACAGGCCCATCAACATGTACGCCAAACGCTGATGTACTGTGGGCGCTATGTGCTGCTTCCGCCGCAGCGATCAACAGCTTGGAGGGCATACAACCCACGCGCGCGCAGGTCGTGCCATAGGGGCCTCCCTCAATGAGGAGCGCACGTTTACCTGCTGCAATCGCGGCACGATACGCGGCCAGGCCTGCAGTGCCCGCACCAATCACAGCTACGTCAGTATTTACAATTTTCATCAGATTCCCTTTGCTACATCAGCAATATTAAATTTTGCTTTCAGTGCATCTAGACCACCAATGTGCTGGCCATTGATAAAGATCTGAGGGGCGGTGCTCTGTCCAGAGATTGCCCCGATCACGCGACCACGCACTTTGTTTTCGAGTGGAATTTCGATTGGGTTGTAACCCTTCTCCTGCAACAGAGCTTTGGCTTCGACGCAGAATGGGCAACCTGGTTTTGAAAATACAACAACCTGATCCGGTGCTTTGGCCTGAGGGTCGATGTAGTTCAACATGGTGTCAGCATCCGAAACCTCGAATGGATCACCGTCCTTTTCTGGCTCAATAAACATTTTGACAACCACACCGTCTTTGACAAGCATCGAATAGCGCCAGCTGCGCTGACCAAATCCAATTGCGCTCTTGTCGACCAGCATGCCCATGCCGGCAGTAAATTCACCATTCCCATCAGGCAATAAGGTGATGTTTTCAGATTCTTGGTCCTTGGCCCACTCGTTCATCACAAAAGTGTCGTTCACAGACAGACAGACAACCTGATCAACACCTAGTTTGGCGAACGTTGGCGCTAATTCGTTATAGCGTGGTAAGTGACTGGAAGAACATGTCGGGGTAAAGGCACCCGGCAAAGAGAATACGACAACAGTTTTTCCTTTGAACAAGTCATCAGTCGTGACCTGAATCCATTCATTGTTTTTACGGATGGGGAACGAAATATTGGGAACGCGCTGGCCTTCACGATGATTCAACATGGCTGATTTCCTATTCAAGAGGTATCGTCTGATGCATGATTGCTACCAGACATGCATGAATATTAATCTATAGCTATCAATACCGATATTTGTATTTAATAAAACTATCGATAGTTAAAACCAATCAAGTGCGCCGAGCAAGTTGTCAATATTAATTGACAAGAACGGGAGAATAGCCCGCCTCACGAATAACCTCTTCAACTTTTGAA
>CANBUF010000298.1 GCA_947372575.1 Alcaligenaceae bacterium
CCGGTGAGTTGAATTATGGTTCAGGTGGTTCTGGGAGTGCAGGGCATCTGGCGGGCGAGCTTTTAAAAGCGCGTGCCCAGATCAATGTGGTGCACATTCCTTATCAGGGTGCTGCGCCCGCCCAGCTCGCACTGCTTTCCGGTCAGTCACAGTTCATGTTCGATAATCTGGCCGCCGCAGCCGGCTTGATCCAGAATGGTAAGGTTCTCGCGTTGGCCGTGACAACCGACACACGTTCCGACATGTTGCCCGAGGTACCCACCATGCAGGAGTCGGGTGTGCGTCCCTTTGATATCGGCACCTGGTTTGGCGTGTTTACAACTGCAGGTACACCTGAGTATGTCGTCAGTACCTTGCACGCGGCATACCAGTCTGCTTTAGCTGATCCGGTCGTGATCGAGCGACTCAAAACCATGGGCTCAAATGCCAGCCCGTTGACTGTCGCACAATTTGCAGAGATGGTGCGTCTTGAGCGCGAAAAATATCAGGAAATCGTCAAGCTGTCGGGCGCTCAGGTCAACTGATCAAACTGTCGGGTGCGCAAGCCAGCTGATTAATGTCTGGCGCTCAGGTGAACCGATTTCTCCGTTGAATGCTAACGACGATGTAAGGCTTCACCCGCCTGCGCATGCATGCGCCAGAAAGACAGGCTGGCAATTGCGCACAATGCGCCGATGACGATGAATCCTGCCACCACATCGGACGAAGTCAGTGCCGTCGAATGATGCCAGGCCATGCTGACATTTAACGTGCAGGCAGCGACTCCAACGCCCAGGCTGACACCGAGTTGCTGGGCCATTGCAGCAAAACTGCTCGCGCGGCTCATGCTGGCGTGTGACATGTCGGCATAAGCCAGCGTATTGACTGCAGTGAATTGCAGAGAGCGGAAAAACCCACCAAGCAATAAGACGCCAATCATCATCAGTACCGGTGTCTGAGCGGTAAAGAGTGCGCACAATGAGAGGCTCAGACCAGTCAGGATTGCGTTGACCGTTAGCACGCGCCTGTAGCCCCAGCGGTGCAGGATGGGTGGTGCGACAAATTTCATTGCCATGGCACCTACGGCACCTGCAAAGGTAATCATCCCCGCAGACATTGCGCTGAGTCCAAATCCGACCTGGAGCAGCATTGCCATGAGAAAAGGCGTAGCACCCACGGCAAACCGGCACAGGTTGCCTGCCAGCACGGCCACTCTGAATGTCTCGATGCGCAAGAGCGATAAGTCCAGAATCGGTTGAGCATGCCGACGTGCGTGCAGGTAATACAGCAAACCTGTTGTTGTGCCTGTGCCAAGGAGGCCGATGATGCTTAATAATGGCGTGTCACCCTGACCCAAAGACTCGAAGCCTGCCACCAGGCACGCCATGCACGATGCACTGAGGATAAAGCCCAGCCAGTCAAGGCGGTGCACAATGCCGTCGGGTGGGAGTTCCTGTACGTAGCGGCGGACCATCCAGATACCAATAATGCCAATCGGAAGGTTGATCAGGAAAATCCAGTGCCAGGAGGCATAAGTCACCAAAAAACCGCCAAGTGGTGGGCCGATCATTGGTCCGATCAGGGCTGGCATGGACAGGAATGCCATCGCGCGCAGCAGGTCGTGTTTGGGAATCGTGCGTAACAGGATAATCCGGCCAACTGGCACCATCATGGCACCACCCAGCCCCTGGACGATTCGGGACATGACAAGTTGTATGAGTGTGCCTGAGAGTGCGCAAGCCAGTGAACTGAGGGTAAATAGGCCAATCGCGGTCATAAAGACCCTGCGTGCACCAAAGCGGTCAGCCGCCCAGCCGCTGATTGGAACGAAAACGGCGACCGCGAGCAGGTAGGAGGTGATTGCAATATTCAGGCTGACTGGGTCTGAACCAAGTGCGACGGCCATGGTGGGCAGGGCCGTGGTGACAACCGTCGAGTCCAGCATTTGCATAAAAAGTGCGCAACCGACGATCAACGGCAGTATTTTGCGCGATTCTGAGGGGTCTGGACCTGATTCGGTGGCGATTGGGGCGGCGGCGGGCATGGGATGAATGTCGGTCTGCTCTACAGTACACTAGGCATCAGTCTAACCTTTTGTTGGCGTCATCATGGCAGAGCATTACACCTCAGATATTACCCAGTTCCTGCAGGCCTATAAAGCCGCTCATCCCGACGTTGAACAGCGTCAGCGTGATGGTCGTGCCAGGCTATGGGATAAGCCGCAGGATCCTGAACGTGCAGAGGATTTCAAGTTGGCTCGCGTGCGGCAAAATCCCTATGTCTATCAGAACGAGTAAATAAACCCGTTCATGTCTCAGGGAACCTTTTCAGGCGAAAGCCTGGATGCGCTGGTACAGCCACCGGTTGATACAACGCCTGACGTTGTGGATGCGGTCGCACTGGCACGCCTGTATGGCGAGCCGCTTTTTTCGTTACCAACGGATCTGTATATTCCCCCGGACGCTCTGGAAGTTTTTCTCGAAACGTTCCAGGGACCACTTGACCTGCTGCTATATCTGATTCGCAAGCAGAATTTCAACGTGCTCGACATTCCGATGGCCGAAGTCACCAAGCAATATCTGTCTTATGTTGATCAGATTCGTGTGCACAATCTCGAACTGGCTGGTGAATACCTGCTGATGGCAGCGATGCTGATTGAGATCAAGGCGCGCATGTTGTTGCCCGTCAAGAAAACCGATACCGGCGAAGAAGCCGAAGATCCCCGGGCCGAACTGGTCCGTCGTTTGCTTGAGTATGAGCAGATGAAACTAGCTTCCCAAAAACTTGATGCACTGCCTCAGCTGGGGCGTGACTTCCAGCGCGCCCAGGCGTTCGCTGATTTGCGTGTTGAGCGTGCGCTGCCTGAGGTCAATGTCAATGATTTGCGCGAGGCCTGGGCTGATATTCTCAAACGCGCCAAGCTCAATGCACATCATCACATCACGCGCGAGCAAATGTCTGTGCGTGACCACATGACGCATATATTGCGCCGACTGTCGGATGTGCGGTTTATCGAGTTTGGTGCGCTCTTCATGGAGCGTATCAACGAAGGTGCACCCGTTGCCGTGGTGGTGGTACATTTTCTGGCCATGCTCGAACTCTCTCGTGAGTTATTGCTTGAAATTACACAGGCCGAACCGTATGCTCCGATTTATGTGCGTCTGGCATTTACCAGCGCGGCCAATTGAACGCGCCACAATAAATCTGCGGAGACAGGATTGAAAGTCGTACACACCATTGAAGATTTGCGTGATCATTTGCGTGGCCAGCTGCGGGTAGCCTTCGTCCCGACCATGGGCAATCTCCATGAAGGACATATGGCGCTCATGAAACTCGCACGCCAGCACGGCGATCCGGTTGTCGCCAGTATCTTTGTCAATCGCCTGCAGTTTGGACCAAACGAAGACTTTGACCGGTACCCGCGCACCTTGCAGAATGATATCGATAAGCTTGAGCGTGAACGCGACGTCTATGTATTGTTTGCGCCCGATGAGCGTGAGCTGTATCCAGAACCTCAAAGCTATCGTGTCCAGCCCCCGCAGGAGTTGGGCGACATACTTGAGGG
>CANBUF010000299.1 GCA_947372575.1 Alcaligenaceae bacterium
GCCTTTGCCACGAATCGTAATGCAGAACTCGTTACTCGACGCCATGATCGGACCAGCAGTCAAGGCAAAACTTCCTGCGGGGATACCTGGCCAGTTGTGCATGCCGAACACCGCTTGCATGGGGAATTTTGTAAACAAGCCATCTTGAATCATGCGCTGGGCCCCTGCGCCGCCTTCTTCGGCGGGCTGGAAGATGACATAGACCGTACCGTCGAAATCCCTGTTTTCGGCTAGATAGTGTGCTGCGTTGAGCAGCATGGCGGTATGTCCGTCATGTCCGCAGCTATGCATTTTGCCTGGATGCTGGCTTGCATGGGCAAAGGTGTTGAGTTCTTGCATAGGCAGTGCGTCAAGGTCGGCACGTAAGCCAATGGCCCGCGTGCTGAGCGTGCCAGAGGCGCCAGCACGACCGGTTATTTCGCCCACCACGCCTGTGCCACCCAGACCGCGGTGCACCGTGACACCCCAGTTTTCGAGTGCCGTGGCAACCAGTTCGCACGTGCGGTGCTCCTGGTAGGAGAGCTCTGGGTGCGAGTGAATGTCTCGGCGGATGGCTTGAATCTCGGATTGCCAGTTCAAAAATGGTTCAAGAAGCTTCATGATGATGTTGGGCCAAAAAAGAAGACTAAAGGTATTATGAATTAAAAAGGCTATCCACTTGTAATAACCCTGAGTGCAGATCAGACAATGCAATATCCCTGGATCAAAAATTACCCAGAGGGCATGCCTGCTCAGATTGAGCCTGGCAAGTACACCTCATTAGTCGATATGCTTGATCAAGCAAGCAAAAAGCATGCCCGCAGGATTGCCTCGGTTGGGTTTGATATGGGGATGACTTACGAGGCGCTGGATCGCCATGCGCTGAATTTTGCGAAATGGCTGCGGTCCCTGGATCTTCCCGCAGGGTCGCGCGTCGCACTCATGATGCCTAATGTGCTGGCCTATCTGGTGGCTTTATATGGAACGCTTAGGGCGGGACATGTCATTGTGAACATCAATCCCATGTATACGCCCCGGGAATTACAGCTGCAGCTCCAGGACAGTGGAGCATGCGTGATTGTGGTGCTCGAAAATTTTGCTCACACCCTAGAACAAACGGTTGGCTGTGACGACTTGCAGCACATTGTGGTGGTCGCTCCAGGCGATATGCTGGGGGTGGTAAAAAGGGGGCTGGTGAATCTTGCTGCCCGACATATAAAAAAAATGGTGCCATCCTGGCATCTGCCCAATGCCTTGCAATGGTCGCAGGTTCTGCGTAAAGGGCGACATTTGCCCTGGCAGGCTCCCGGGATTGAGCTTAATGATCTTGCGGTCTTGCAATATACCGGAGGTACCACCGGTCAGCCCAAGGGGGCCATGCTCACCCATGGCAATCTGGTCGCAAATGTGCTGCAGATTCACGAGGTCGCACGACCCGCCTTGCGCGAAGTTCTGGACCAGCCCCTAACCATGCTGGCGGCGCTGCCTCTCTATCATGTGTTTGCCATGACGATCTGTGCGTTTTATGGGATGCATGCCGGTATGAAAAGCCTGCTGGTAATTAATCCCCGCGACAGGCAGGGATTGATCGGAATTTGGCGCAAGTACCCAGTAAACATTATTCCAGGCGTCAACACATTGTTTAATGCCTTACTCCAAGAACCAGATTTCAGTCGCCTTGATTTTTCTGGTCTGAGACTGGCTTTTGGAGGGGGAATGGCATTGCAGGCAGTCGTCGCCCGTCGGTGGGCAGAGGTGACGGGACGAACTCTGATTGAGGGGTATGGTTTATCCGAAACGTCCCCCGTCGCGACCGCTAATCCAACCAATGCCACGGCCTTTTCCGGCAGCATTGGACTGCCCGTTCCGGGAACAGAAATTAAAATTCTGGACGAGCAGCGTCGTCCTGTCGAACCCGGTGAGCGTGGTGAGATTGCGATTCGTGGACCGCAGGTGATGCGAGGATATTGGCATTCGCCACAAGAGACCGCGAACGCTTTGGGTCAGGATGGTTTTTTTCTAACGGGCGATATTGGCTGGATGGATACCGAAGGATTTGTTTTTATTGCGGATCGCAAGAAAGATCTCATTCTTGTGTCTGGTTTTAAGGTCTATCCCAATGAGGTCGAGGCGGTTTTTGCGAGCCATCCCGGAATCCTGGAGTGCGCGGCAATAAGCATGCCGGATGCCCACGCCGGTGAACGTGTCAAATTATTCGTGGTCCGTAAAGATCCGGATTTGTCGCAGGTGCAGTTGCTGGAGTGGTGCAAGACGCAACTCGCGCGGTACAAATGTCCCGCATCGATTGAGTTCTGCGGTGACCTGCCTAAAAGTCAGGTTGGCAAGATCTTGAGGCGAGCATTGCGAAATGGTTGATGCGTGGCTGTCGCTGTTGGGAGTGCCCGCTGCATGGGCAGGTCGGACTGAGTTCACGTTGCTTGATACGGATTTTGGCCAGGGTTTCAGATTTTTTCAGGTATGGGAGGCATGGCGTCAGGATCCCAATCGGTCAGCACGACTGCATGTCGTGGGTTTTCTTGATCATCTGCCAGTGCGTCCAGGTGAAATCAGCCAGCGCTGCGTCAGTCAGCTGAAGTCGAAAGTCGATGCGCTCGCTGCTCAGTGGCCCTTGAATTTGCCGGGACTGCATCGTCTCGAGTTTGAGGCGGGTGCCGTCACCCTGACCTTAGGCGTGGGCCCTGTGCCAGTATTACTCAAGCGTCTGCGTGCGCGTGTGGATGCGTTTTATTTGTGTGATCCAGGTGCTGACGCGTTACAGGTAGCGCTATCTGAGAACTTTATGCCAGAGCTGGCGCGTACCGTTTGTGCTCTCGCCCGACCGCAGGCGCGACTGTTCATGCCGGGAACCCCGTCTCGATGGCTTGGCCCACTAGCCAGTCTTGGGGTGCTCAGCCAGCTTGAACAGCGTCCAGGTTTGGACCTGACCAATCCGGGAGATGCCTGCGCAACTTTCAGCGACAAGCCTTGCTCCAGCGATGCGCGCGACACGGTCTTTGGTCATGCAGACCCTTGGCAGCAATCGTCACCATCCCCGCATAGCCGTCACGTGCTGGTGGTCGGGGCTGGCTTTGCGGGAATGGGCGTGGCGCAGTCATTTGCTTTGCGAGGCTGGCGTGTTTCGGTACTGGATGGACAGTGGGGTCACAGTGATTCGCCTCACCAGCAGCACGCGGGCGCTGCGTTGACCCCGATGCTTGCGCGCGATGACAATATTCGCGCTCGGCTATCGCGAGCCGGTAGTCTGCGGGCACAGGCCCGCTGGGGCGCGTTGCCCGAAGCCGTCCTGTCGCGCTGTGGGGCTATTCAGTTGCAGCGCAATCAGGGACGCATTGTTGAGCTGGCAGAAGTGGTCGATGCTTTGCGGTTCCCGGACAAGTGGGCACGCTTTGTGTCGCGCGAGCAAGCCAGTGAGATTGCCGGCCTGAAGCTCGATCGTGGCGGCATTTACTTCCCAACTGCAGCACGGATAGACCCGCAAGCTTTGTTGGGTGCGCTCGCCAGCAATCCGGGGATTGAGGTACAGCGGGCAGAGGTATTGACGAT
>CANBUF010000300.1 GCA_947372575.1 Alcaligenaceae bacterium
CATCATGTCGATTTCGGCTGAAGGCTCTGTAAACGGGAAGAATGAAGGTCTGAAACGGAGCTCAAGGTCTTCTGTCTCAAAAAAACAGCGCAGGAAATTCGTATAGACGCCTTTGAGGTCAGCGAAAGAAATATTTTCGTCGATCCAGAGACCCTCAACTTGGTGAAACATCGGTGAGTGCGTCGCATCGCTGTCAACGCGATAGGTCCGGCCTGGAGCAATGACTTTGATGGGGGGCTTGTGCATTTTTGCATACCGCACCTGCATTGGGCTGGTGTGCGTGCGCAATAGGAGCGGTAAGCCTTTACTGTCTTTCATATCGACGTAGAACGTATCCTGCATTGAACGGGCAGGATGGTTTTCCGGATTATTGAGTGCCGTAAAGTTGGTCCAGTCGTTTTCGATTTCGGGACCATCGGCCACATCAAAACCGATTGACTTAAAAATTGCCTCGACACGTTGCCATGTCTGAATCACAGGATGAACCGTCCCCTTGCTCGCACCACGGCCTGGCAAGGTCACATCGATTGTTTCGGATGCCAGACGGGCATCGAGTTCAGCCTGAGCCAATGCGGCTCGACGTGCATTGAGGAGTGACTCGATCTGCTGCTTGATCAGATTGATGCGCGCGCCTTCGGCACGCTTTGCCTCGGGGTCAAGCTTTGCCAGACCCTTCATCATTTCTGTCAGTGAGCCTTGTTTACCCAGGAATCGCGCTTTGGCGTTCTCGAGGGAAGCAGCATCGTTTGATTGTTCAAACAACGTACGGGCCTGTTCTATCAGGTCATCGACCATCTCAGTCATCACAATGAACCTTTGGAAAATCAACCTTCAAAATGCAAACGGAGCCCAGTGGCCCCGTTTTGCAAATACAACTATTCAGATCTTAAGCAGCCAGAGCTGATTTGACCTGATTGACGATTGCGGCAAAGCCAGCTTTGTCACGCACTGCCAGATCAGCCAGGACTTTACGGTCCAGTTCAATCATGGCTTTTTTCAGGCCAGCGATAAACACGCTGTATGTGACGTCATGTTCGCGGACAGCAGCGTTAATACGTGCAATCCAGAGCGCACGGAACGTACGCTTTTTGTTACGACGGTCGCGATACGCATATTGACCAGCACGCATAACTGCTTGCTTGGCAATACGGAACACATTACCGCGGCGACCACGATAGCCTTTAGCGGCGGAAATAACTTTTTTGTGACGGGCACGGGCCGTTACACCACGTTTTACGCGAGGCATGTTTTAGCTCCTATCAAGCGAAAGGCATCATGGCTTTTACTGAAGCCACGTTTGTTTTGTCGACCGCTGCTGACCCACGCAACTGGCGTTTGGTCTTGGTGGTTTTCTTGGTGAGGATGTGGCGTTTGAAAGCCTGACCCCGCTTGATAGATCCGCTGCCGCGAACCTGAAAGCGCTTTGAGGCGCTTTTCTTGGTCTTCATCTTAGGCATAATAAATCCTGATTTATAGAATTGTGCTCTACAGGTGCTTCGGACAAATTCTCATTGCCGAATCTTGATTACCTGAGATTCACTTATTTCCCTGAAGGTTTTCCAGGAAAGCCTTTGATTATATGACATATTTCGCTGTTTTGGCAAACCACCCTACCCTGTGCGCATACGATACTGAAATGCTTCGCTGATGTGTTCGGCAAAGATACCATCCACACCCTGCAGGTCAGCACATGTCCGGGCCACCCTATGAATGCGTTCGATAGAACGGGCAGAAAGCCGGTAGGTATGGATGACTTTCGAAAGCAGTGAGGCGGCCTGACCGTTTAATACACATAAATCCCGGATCCTGCCAGCAGGCAAATGACTATTCTGGCAATCCTGACGCGCGTATTGCCTTTGTCTGGCTATTGCGACCCGCGCGCGCACAACCTCCGAGGTTTCGCCTGCGGGTAAATCAATCCAGGACGACTCCGTTTCAGTGATTTGTACCGTCAGATCAATGCGATCCATCAAGGGCCCAGACAATCGGTTCTGGTATCGGTCAATCTCGTCCTTGCGGCATGAGCAGGCTTTTATGGAATGACCATACCAACCGCATGGACACGGATTCATGGCGGCAATCAGTTGAAAATCTGCTGGGAATTCTATTTTAGAGTGTGCACGTGCAATAGCTACTTCGCGCGTTTCAAGAGGTTCTCGCAGTGCTTCGAGGACTTTTCTATCAAATTCGGGCATTTCATCCATAAATAAAACCCCCTTGTGTGCAAGCGTGACTTCACCAGGACGCGGTTTTGCACCACCTCCTATCATTGCGGCGGGTGAAGCGCAGTGATGAGGAGATCTGAACGGACGCACTCCCCAATTGCTGCACTTTACGCCAGTAAAGGCTGCAATGGAGGCAACCTCGAGGGCTTCATTGTCTGTCATGGGGGGCAAAATCCCGGGCAACCTCCTGGCAAGCATGCTTTTGCCAACTCCCGGAGTACCGATGAGCATCAGGCTATGGCCACCGGCCGCTGCCACTTCAAGTGCGCGTCGCGCGATTAACTGGCCTCGAACGTCTGACAGACAGTCTGGAATCATGACAGAGTGAGCCTTCAGATCGTCAGGGTAAACGGGATGCGAGATCTGATGACTAGGATGCAAAGAGTGGGCTGTGGGTGCTAGTGCCCTGTTCAAGAGCTGTTTGCCCATCAAATGCAACACAACCTCTGATAACGAGGTCGCACCCAGCACCTTCAGGCCTGGAACAAAAGCAGCTTGGCTCGCACTTTCGATTGGTAAAACCAGTGTGGCTCCTGGTTGCCCTCGGGCAACTGAGAGCGCAATAGAAACTGCACCGGCAATTGGCACAAGTACTCCGGAGAGTGACAACTCGCCGGCCACCACCCACTGACAAAGTTCGGATAACCCGCTGTTGTTCTTGTTTGTTAATTCAGGCATTTCGATCTGACCCGAAACAAGCAGCACGCCCAATGCAATTGGTAAGTCAAACCTGCCAGACTCTTTGGGCAAATCTGCAGGCGAGAGGTTGACAGTCAATCTGCCAGCAGGAAAACTAAATCCAGAACTCTGGATCGCGGCTCGCACACGGTCACGGCTTTCGCGTACCTCGGCATCCGCGAGTCCCACAATATTGAAGGCTGGTAGCCCACTCGCCAGATGGGTTTCGACTCTGACAATCGGGGCATTCAGGCCGACAAGCGATCGGCTCATCAAGACAGCCAGGGTCATAAACTCTCCGTCAAAAGACCGAAAGTATGAGTGGTATAGATTATAAAAAAACAGGCACTGGACAAGTCTATCCAGTGCCTGCTCTATTCACATCACAGCCGTCTTCGTGCCCAGATTCAGGTGGGTTCTGCCTCGTCGGCCTCTAGTGCGCTGATTCGATGCTCAAGCGCATGAAGCTGGGTCTCAAGCGCCTCGATACGGACCAGGCTGCGGGCAAGTAAATCAGCCTGAATATCGAATTCTTCGCGCGTAATCAGATCCATGCGGTTAAACGCTTGTCCCATGAAACCTTTGACGTTGCGTTCGATATCCGCTGCCGGACTGCGGGCAATCAGGTCA
>CANBUF010000301.1 GCA_947372575.1 Alcaligenaceae bacterium
CCACTGAATCGACTCGCGCAAATCGTCCAGTGGTTTGAGCATCTCAGTGAGCAGAGTCTGGCAGGGATTGATTTGATTTATAGTGCCGATGCTGATTTTAGGGATCCTTTCAACCATCTGCGTGGATTGCCGGGTATCCGTGCTGTGTATCAGCATATGTTTGATACCCTGGAGGCTCCGCGGTTTGACATTGGCGAGGTCGTTGCAAATGGACTTCAGGCTTTTATAGTCTGGGATTTTCATTTTTCAATGCGAGGGCGTCCCCTCAGTATTCACGGTTGCACCCACTTCGTCATCAATGATGTAGGGCTCATCACGGTGCATCGCGATTACTGGGATGCAGCCGAAGAACTTTATGAAAAGCTTCCGTTACTTGGTGCGCTTATGCGGCTGTTAAAGCGCAAGATAGCTCTTCCAGAGTCCGGCGATCAGTTCCGAAAAAAATGAGCTTGTAAGTACACTGATCTGAGTCTGAATATCTCCCAAAAAAAACGCCCCCGAAGGGGCATTAAAAGCAAGGTGAGCGCAGCAGACTCACCCGGCGGGGGAATTTCTTGTACTTACTCGTTAATATCCACGTGTCGCGTATCTTTGATGAACAAAGTCCCGATTACCAAGGTCATCACTGCGATGATGATTGGATACCAGAGTCCATCATAAATGTTCCCGGTTGTTGCGACGACGGCAAAGGCAACCGTAGGTAGAAACCCGCCAAACCAGCCGTTACCAATGTGATAAGGCAGGCTCATCGAGGTATAACGAATTTTGGTCGGGAAGAGCTCAACCAGCATCGCTGCAATCGGACCATAGACCATGGTGACCAGAATCACAAGGAATGTCAGCAACAGCGTGACCATGACGGTATTCATTTTTGAAGCATCGGCACTGGCTGGGTAGCCCGCTGCACGGATGGCATCCGTCATTTCCTTGTCAAGCTTGGCGCTGGCGGCTTTGAAGTCTGCTGCGGACATTGCAGTACCTTCAAAGGACGTGACTTCAGCTCCGCCAATTTTTACTTTAGCGACCGAGCCAGCTGGCAACACTTCGTTCTTGTAGTTCACCGAGTTCTTTGCGAGGAATGACTTCACCACATCGCAGGAGCTTGTGAAGGCAGCCGTGCCGACCGGATTAAACTGGAACGAGCACTTGCCAGGATCTGCATAGACTGAGACGGGTGCAGTGGCTTGAGCTGCCTCAAGCGCAGGGTTCGCGTAATGCGTGATTGCCTTAAAGACCGGGAAGTAGGTCAGAGCGGCAATCAGACAACCCGTCATAATGATAACTTTACGTCCAATTTTGTCGGACAGCATCCCAAAAATCACAAAGAAGGGCGTACCAATCAGGAGGGACACGGCAATCAGGATGTTTGCCAGGTTTGAATCGACTTTGAGAGTCTGAGTCATAAAGAACAAGGCATAGAACTGACCCGTGTACCAGACCACGGCCTGCCCAGCAGTCAAGCCAAACAAAGCCAGCAAGACGATCTTGAGATTGCTCCATTGACCAAAGGACTCTTTAAGGGGTGCTTTGGATGTCGTGCCTTCTTCTTTCATGCGTTTGAAAGCAGGTGACTCATTGAGTTGCAGACGAATCCACACCGACACGCCCAATAAGGCGACGGAGACAAGGAAAGGAATGCGCCAGCCCCAGACTTTGAAGGCTTCTTCACCTACGGCAGTACGCACACCCAGAATCACCAGCAACGAGAGGAACAAGCCCAGCGTTGCAGTCGTCTGAATCCAGCTTGTATAGGCGCCACGCTTGCCATGAGGTGCGTGTTCGGCAACATAGGTTGCTGCACCACCGTACTCACCACCAAGCGCTAAGCCTTGGGCCAGACGCAGGGCAATCAGCAGGATTGGCGCGGTCATCCCGATTGAGTCATAACTTGGCAAGATGCCGACCAGGAATGTCGATGCACCCATAATCAGAATGGTGATCAGGAAAGTGTGCTTACGACCGACCATATCACCCAGGCGACCAAAGACAATTGCGCCGAATGGACGCACAGCGAATCCCGCTGCAAATGCCATCAAAGCAAAAATGAAAGCGGCGGTAGGGTTCACTGCTGAAAAGAAGTGCGAAGCAATAATGGCTGCAAGTGAGCCATACAGATAAAAGTCATACCACTCGAATACTGTACCTAAGGATGAGGCGAAGATGACTTTTCGTTCTTCTTTGCTCATTGGGCGCGGGGCCGGATGCACTTTACCAGCAGTGGTTGTGCTCATGGATATGTCTCCTGAATAGACTGGATTTATTTGTTTTATTGAACAAACCCTTAACTGGTTTGAACTGTCATGCACGATAGGCGAGCAGACTGACGGGTATCTGACGTTTTGCTTACGCGAAACTTAAATATGTAACAAAATGTAACTTTGTTAAGTTATGAGTCTGAAATGTGTGTCGCGACACCGTATCAGAGATCTGCAATCGGAAAGCGAATTTCAATCCGTGTGCCTGTTTTGTAACCGGATTTCAAACGAGGTTCTGTGATCCGCACGGTCGCATGATGTCGCTGTGCAATTTCACGCACGATTGCTAGTCCAAGCCCGCTGCCGTCGACACGGGTACCCAGGACACGGTAAAAACGGTCAAACACCCGTTCTCGTTCTTCAGGGGGGATGCCTGGTCCGGAGTCTTCGATGGCGAGCACGATTTGTGTCAGGTTGCGACCGACACTGATCGTGACCTGTCCAGGTGAGGGCGTGTAGCGCAGCGCGTTATCTATCAAATTGTTTAGAACTTCTGCCAGCAGCAGGGGTTGACCGCGCACAATCAGTGGGTCTTCCGGTGCGTCAAAACCCAGGTCAATACCTTGCGCCATTGCCTGGTCAACCCAGTTTAGGGTCTGCTCCTGCGCCAATGCAATCAGGTCAACTGGCAGCATGCCTACACTGTCAGGGTTTTCTGCCCGAGCCATCAGTAGCAGTTGATTCACCAGACGCGTTGCACGCATCGTGCCAGCAACGATGTGTTGCAGACTGACTTGTGTCTCGGCATCCGGCGCGCCACGCATCGCGAGTTCAGCCTGGGTGCGCAAGCCCGCCAGAGGTGTTTTGAGCTGGTGGGCTGCATCGGCTACGAACCGTTGCTGCGCCAGGACGTTGGCCGACAGGCGCAGCAACAGCTCATTCATGGCCGTAATCAAGGGGCCGATTTCGGACGGAGCAGCTCGCTCATCGATAGGCGAGAGGTCATCTGGCCGTCTGGCACGTAAACGGCCTTGCAGGGCATTGAGCGGCGCGACTCCTCGGGATAGTCCAAACCAGATGAGCAAGACCGCAATCGGCAGGACAAAAAACTGGGGCATGATGACCCCTTTGATAATGTCATTGGCCAGTTGTGTGCGACGATCTGTGCTTTCGGCGGCAACCAGCAGGACTGGGCCAATATCGCTCCCACCTAAATCCAGCCACAGGTAGGCGATGCGAATTTCAAAATCACGCACCGACTCATTGCGGTAATACACCATATTGAGTGAGTGGGTCGGTGTACGTTCAGGCGATGGGAGTTCGCGGTCGCCTCCCAG
>CANBUF010000302.1 GCA_947372575.1 Alcaligenaceae bacterium
ACTGACTCCAGAGAAGGTGCGACCATCACATCTGGCTTGAGTGCGGGTGCGGGTGCGGCTGCGAGTGCTGGTTCTGGCTCGGCTGCGAGTGCGGCTGCGGCGGCGCGGGTAAAAGCCTCATCCATGACGTTTCTCCAGGCGGTACGGACTCCCTCTTTCTTTAAAATATGCGTAGGATTGTTTGCCTGTGGATTCAGCATGAATCTGCTCGGCACCCATGGCATGCCGATGCTCATGGATCATGGCTATGATGCAATGACCAGCTCCTACGGTATTGGCCTGATCGGACTGGTTGCTATTTTTAGCACACTGGTACTCGGGCGCTTATCCGACAAAATTCCACGTCGTTATATTCTGGCGACAATCTATTTTGTGCGTGGCTTAGGATTTTTTGCACTCCTGATCGTTGGCACACACTGGGAGCTTTACATCGCAGCAGCCGTCGGCGGCATGGTCTGGGCTGGCAGCATCGCCATGTCTTCAGCCATCCTGGCCGATATCTACGGGGTCAGACTGGTCGGCATTCTCTATGGCTGGGCATATCTTAGCCATCAGGTGGGTGCGATGATCAGCTCCTGGCTCGGCGGCTGGGGCTACGAAGCCTTTGGCACGCACTGGATCGCCTTTGGCATGTCAGGTGTCCTGCTGTTACTGGCCGCGACGATTTCCCTACGATTACCGGCGACTCAGTCATCACACGCATCGGGCTGAGCGCGCTGGCAGAGTTCACGATATTTGAATAAAGCGGCCTGAGCGCGACCAAATATCGTTCCCTCAGGATAGCGTCCCTGGATCATGTCAAATTCTCCGCATGCAAGCCCGCTGAGCAAGGCCAGTCCTTCGGTGACATCGCGCATGGTGTAAATATGAAAGAGTCCTGCTGACACGGCATCGACTACTTCCTGATCCAGCATCAGATGACGGCTATTGCGCTCAGGGATGAGAACGCCCTGACTGCCGTTCAAACCTGCATGCGCGCATACCCTAAAGTAGCCTTCGATTTTGTCATTGATCCCCCCGACCGGCAGGACCTCTCCGCGCTGGTTGAGTGCGCCGGTCACAGCAATACTCTGGTTGATCGGAACGTCTGCAAGTGCAGACAATAGGACAAAGAGCTCGGCACACGAAGCCGAATCTCCTTCGACACCAAAGTACTCCTGTTCAAACACAATCGAAGCCGTCAGCGCAAGGGGTGCCAGATGCGAAAAAAGAGAGGATACATAACTGTGCAAAATCAATACGCCCTTGTCATGGATCGGACCGGACATTTCGACTTCACGCTCAAGATTAAGCACGCCTTTAGTACCAGCAAACGTGCGTGATGTCACACGTACCGGCGAACCAAAACAGTAATCCCCCAAATCAACAACCGTCAGGCCATTGATTTGCCCCACGGCCTGCCCTTCAAGCGTCAAGAGGCGCGTGCCTTCACTGATCTCATCGTGCATGGTTTGTTCAGGATAATTATGGCGCTCACGTTTATTCCTGATCGCGCTGGCAACTTCTGCTGAGCCCACTAGCATTTTGTTCTGTGCGCGCGCCAACGCAGAACTTTCCATGACGAGCTCTTCGGTAAATGCAGCATTGGCCGTCTGGCGCAGCTGATCACTGGCGGCACGATGCGCGGCCTCAAGCACCGCAGACACTCCCGCTGCCGAGAACGGCAACGTCATCCGGGCACTACAAGTATGCGCAATCAATTCAGCGGTCGCACGACGGGTTTGATCGGTCGCCGGAACAGGCTCGGCAAAATCAACCTTGACAAGGAAGTGCCTGACAAAATCCCCTCCCATGCTCTGCAAGGCGTAATACTCGTCAGCAGAACCAATCAGTACCAGCTTGACCGAGACATCCACAGGCTCTGGCTCAAGTGAGACCACAGCGTTGGCGGCATAGGCTCGACCCGGCTCTTCAATCTGCAGTCTGCCACTGCGTAAAAACCGCCTGAGCTTTTCCCAAACCAATGGGTCTGAGAGCAGGTCCTCGAGCTCAAGCAACAGATAACCACCGTTCGCCTTGAGCAAGCTGCCTGCGCGTATACGTGAAAAATCCGTGATCAGGACATCTTCTTCTGACTGGTATTCCACACTCCCGAATAGTTGCCTGTAAAGCGGATTGTCTTCAACAATCACAGGTGCACCTGTCAGCTCGCGATTATCAACCACCAGGTTCACGCGATAGCGCGCGAGCAGTGAATCCAGGGCCTCGGTCGACAGCGCATCATCTGAGTCAACAGCCTGAAAAAGCTCTACATTCTTGAGGATATCTTCGCTGACCTGATCCAGATAACGACTCAGCTTGAAAACGTTCTTGAGACTCTTCTTAAAAACTGAACGAAGCTCCTTGAGCTCATGTTCGAGCAAGGGCTCAATGGTTTGGCGCTTGAGTGCAGCGAGCGCGTCGTTCAAGGCCCGCTCCATCGGGCGGCGCTGATCAAAGAAATGATTGATCTGAATATGCAAGGCTTGCTCTTGCTGATTGATCTTGGCCCGCTGCTCTGGAGATAAGGCCAGCATTTCCAGCTCACTCAGTGCATGCCCCTGCTCGCCCCGATAGGTAAAGACAAGGCGATCCTGCTCGCGTCGCAAGACAAAGTCATGTGCTTCGGCATAGGCATTGAGCTGGTCATACAACCCTGCTTCTTGTACATCATGGGCTTTCTGGATTTTTTCCTGTTCAGCAACAAAACGCGGGTTTTGCAAACTGAGGGGGATTTCTTGCTGCAACGTTTTGCACAGTGCGGTCATGAGTGTTCTTAGCTGGCAGCCCTCTCCGGCGGGCATCCTGAGAGCGTGTGGCTTGTCAGGGGTATCAAAGTTATAGAGGTAGCAGAGATCTGGCGGGACGGGACATTGTGCGGCCACATCCTCCATGGCCTGACGCAATAATTTTGCATGGCCGCAGCCTACATCACCCAGCACAAACAAATTGTAGTCAGGCATATCCATCGTCAGACCAAAATGCGTCGCGGTCTGCGCACGCGCCTGGCCAATCCAGGGATACCGCGCAGGTAACAATTCCGTGGTATTAACAAATCCCAGCGCGTCGGGATCGATCGTTAACCGTAAAGCAGAAGCAGGCAGATGTGTACAGGTCATAGTGGTACCCGTTTGGCAGTATCGTTTGGCAATCTTATTTAAAACGTATGTATCGCCCTCTGAATTGTCTGAATTGTCTGGTGAATCAGCCTTGCGCTTTTAAATCATGCGTCAAAAGTTTGAGCTCTTCTGATTCGAGTGTTTCCTTTTGCAAAAGTTCTTTTGCACAGCGTTCAAGTACCACCCGATTCTGGCTTAAGCATTCCAGGGCACGCTCAAAGTTACTCATCACAAGGGTACGAATGGCCTGATCAATGTGCTCAAGCGTCGCAGGTGCCATCTGTGCATCCATCGTGAGGCCTTCAAAATCCATACCCGGAACCGTATTGCGCCGCGTCTCGAAGGTCACGTAGCCGAGTTCTTCATTCATCCCATAGCGCGTCACCATCTCACGTGCAATCTGTGTTGCTTTGGCCAGGTCGTCTGCAG
>CANBUF010000303.1 GCA_947372575.1 Alcaligenaceae bacterium
ACGCTTGGCACGTTCTGCGGCACGGGCGGCCGCTTCTTTAGGTGTTTTGTTGCCGCTTGAGGCTTCAGCCACCATGTCGAGCACGATGTAATCGGCCAGGCATGCTGCCGAGGCTGCACCCAGAGGACCCGAGTAACCGTGGTACGTCATCATGGCAGGACCTTCACCATAAACCTTGGCCTTTGGATCCGCTGTCCAGATCGGATTCTTATCATAGGCCTTGAGCGTTTGGGCACCATAGCCAATTGATTTTTCAAGCCATGGGTTGTATTGATCCGCTTCCATGAGCCAGCGTGCAAGCTCCTTGGTTGCATTCGGATACTTGGTGTGGGCAAACAGCATCATCTGTGTGATTTGCATCAGCTCCATGGGCTTGCCAACAGGACCGATCGGGAAGTGCGCGTGCTGGATGTCCTTGGCCATTTCCTGCATCTTTGGATCGGGCGAGGTCTTGGCTGCGTAATACACCGAAATACCGTTGGCAGTCAGACTGATCTGGCCGTCCAGGAATGCTTTGTTGTTGTTGGGGTCTTGCCAAGAGAGGGTGCCGGGCACAAACGTCTTGTAGAGTTCTGCAGCGTACTCGAGCGCGGCAATGGTTTCGGGTGAATTCACCACGACATTGCCTTTTTCGTCGACTAGACGCCCACCATGTGACCACAGCAGCCAATGGACCCAGTTGTTTCCATCACCGACAGCTTTGCCCAGTGCGAAGCCGGCTGGGGTGCCCTTGGCTTTGAGGGCTTGGCACAGTTTAAGAAAGCCTGCGGTATCGGTGGGCATGGTGTCAAAACCCGCCGCCTTCATATGGCTTTCGCGATAGACCATGGCGTTAGCGATAATCGCCCAGGGTACCGAAATCCATTTGTTGTTCAGGGTGCCGTATTGTTTCGACACGTCATACCAGCCACCATATTTATTACCCAGGTAGGTACAAAGTTCGGTGACATCCAGCAGTTTGGTTGGGTATTGAAATGGATCGTCGAACCAGCCCATGATCATGTCAGGACCGCTGCCGACGTTAGCGGTCACTGCCGCCTTGGGCCGAACATCTTCCCAGCCTTCATTATCAACACGGACCTCAACGCCTGTGGCCTTGCTGAACGCGGCCACGTTGGCCATGAACTGGTCTTCATCACCCTGCACAAAGCGCTTCCAGCGCAAGACACGCAATTTTGCGCCTGCTTCAGGTTTGTAGGACAGCGTGGGTGTTTGTGCCAGAGACATCGGGCTGTATCCGCTCAAGGCAGACGCGCCCGCGACGGCGGCACCGGTTCCAATAAATTCACGACGTGAAAATTCTTTCATGTTTGATCTCCTTGTGTACAGCAGTTGACTGCCTTGTTAGACGTTATGAAAAAAATGAAGCAGACTACAAAACAGCACCGGTTGCCTGATCAAACAGATGGCACTGCTCGACATCAGGGCGTAGTTTCAGAATTTGTTCCGGCTTAATATCCATCCGTTCGTGAAAGACAATCGTCATTGGCGTGCCAGCCAGCTCGCAACTGACAAAGGTGTCGGCGCCTGTCGGTTCTACGACATTGGCTTTGACGCAAATCTGGCCTTGTGGATCGATGATCAGGTGCTCAGGGCGTGTGCCGAAGAGGGCTTGCTGGCCGTCGTAGCCTGCCAGATGCTGCTTGACGACCACTTGCACGCCATCGCGTAATTCGATTGCGGTTTTGCCGTCAACATGTCGAAGCGTGCCAGGCAACATGTTCATGGCGGGTGAGCCAATGAAACCCGCGACAAAGGTATTAATTGGATGTTCATACAGATCGAGTGGACCGCCGACCTGTTCGACAATCCCGTCTCGCATGACCACGATCTGGTCACCCATGGTCATGGCTTCGATCTGGTCGTGGGTCACATAGACTGAGGTGGTCTTCAGGCGTTGGTGCAGGGCTTTGATTTCGGTGCGCATTTGCACACGCAGCTTTGCGTCCAGGTTCGAGAGAGGCTCGTCGAACAGGAATACTTGCGGATCACGCACAATCGCACGTCCCATCGCAACACGCTGGCGTTGACCGCCCGACAGCTGACGTGGATATCGATCTAGCAATTCCGTCAGACCGAGGATTTCAGCGGCACGCTGCACGCGCGATTCGCGGTCGGTTTTGTCGGCTTTGGCAAGCATCAGAGAAAAAGCCATGTTGTCGCGTACCGTCATATGCGGATAGAGCGCATAGTTCTGGAACACCATAGCAATGTCACGCTCTTTGGGCTGCATGAGGTTGACGCACTTGTCGCCAATAAAAATCTCACCACCCGTGACTTCTTCGAGGCCAGCCAGCATGCGCAGCAAGGTTGATTTGCCACAGCCCGAAGGCCCCACCAAGACAGTGAATGATCCTTCGGGGATCGTGATGTCCACACCATGTAGGATCTCTGTGTCCTGAAAGGATTTTTTGACGCCGCGCAGGGTGACACTAGCCATTATCGCGATCCTTTGATAACTACATAATCAGGCTTGCCAGTTTTGGCAAAGGTAATGATGTTTTGCGCAGCTTTGCTCCGCAGTTCAATTTCAGCCTCTTTTGAAAAGAAGGCTGCGTGCGGGGTCAGGATTGTGCGTGGATGCGACACGAGCGGATGATCTCCCGGCGGCTCGCTTGGCAATACATCAAGCGCCAGGCCTGCCAGACGTCCTGAATCAAGAGCTTCAAGCGCATCGTCGACGTTGACGAGACCGCCACGTGCTGTATTGACGATGTAGCTTCCGGGCTTCATGAGCTTGAGCACGTCGCGATTGATGATGTTGCGAGTTTCGTCGTTGAGCGGAGTGTGCACAGAGATAATGTCTGCCGTTGAAAAAAGTTCTTCCATATTTACGCGTTCGACATAGGGTGGAAAGTCATACGCCATGATGTGCGGGTCGCAGGCGATGATCTTGCCGTAGGTTTCGCGGGCAAGATGCGCAAAGCGTTTACCGATGCGACCCAGGCCGAGCACGCCCACAGTCATATTGAGCGGGCGCTTGAGTACGCCAGGTGTCAGGTAGTGCCATTTCCCATCGCGCACATCACGGTCATAAAACGAAAGGTGACGTGTGAGATTCAGCGCCATGGCAAACGCGTGGCTTGCGACTTCGTGTACGCCATAGTCGGGCGAGTTGCCCACCCATACGCCACACGCTTGTGCATCGGCTGTATTGATGGTGTCAAAGCCTGCACCAAAGCGGCTGACGATTTTTAACTTGGGCAATGCCTCAAAGACTTTACGATTGGCGGGCGCGTATTGCAGGAGAAATGCATCGACATCTTTGCCCGCGGCAATCAGTTCATCCTCGGTTTTACACTGTGCTGTCGTGACTGACAGACCAGCTTGTTTGAATAGTCCGAGTTCAAGTTCCAGGTCAGGGAAGTCGTAGTCAGTGATTAATACGTTCATGAATGCACTTGTCTCCAGCCTTTCATTCGGCTTTAGTGTTTGACTTGATTAGCGAAGCATATTATGGTTGCGGCAACAGAGCAATTGGTCTGACCAATTTTTTTCAAAAAGACGGGAAAACCCTT
>CANBUF010000304.1 GCA_947372575.1 Alcaligenaceae bacterium
CGCTACACCGCCGAGGACACCTCGCGCACAATCGATCTGACAGTGCCGCCGCTCGATGCGTGGGAAAGAATCAGGCGTGGTTACGCCATCCCCAATCTGAATACCCCGCTTGTCGACAAGTGGACGGCTTATTACGCCTCTCACCCCGAGGCCATGCAAAGAATGGCAACGCGCGCAGGCAAATATCTTTATTACATCGTTGACGAAATTAACCGTCGCGGCCTGCCCACAGAGTTGGCCCTCCTCCCTTTTGTAGAAAGCGCTTACAACCCGATCGCCTTTTCTTCGGCCAAGGCCGCCGGGCTCTGGCAATTTATTCCAAGCACCGGCACCCAATTCAAACTGAAGCAGGACTGGTGGCATGACCAACGCCGCGATCCGATTGCCTCGACCAATGCCGCGCTCGACTATCTGGAATATCTCTTTGAGTTCCAGGGCGACTGGTATCTCGCTCTCGCCTCCTACAACTGGGGGGAAGGCTCGGTCAAACGAGCGATCACCCGCAACCTGGCCGCGGGCAAACCCACAGATTATTTGTCGCTGAATATGCCGGACGAGACACGTAATTACGTCCCTAAGCTGCAGGCGATTAAAAACATTGTTGGCGATCCCGAAAAATATGCGGTTTTATTACCGCAGGTCGACAACGAGCCTTATTTCGTTGCAGTGAAAAAATCCATGGACATTGACTTTACCGTCGCGGCCGAACTCGCCGAAATGCCCATTGACGATTTCAAAGCACTCAACCCCTCGTTTAATCAGTCCGTTATTTCAGCGGTTCAGGATCACTCAGTGATCTTGCCAAAAGAAAAGGTTGATATCTTTAACGCCAATCTGGCTGAATATAAAGGCGAGCTCTCTGCCTGGAAAGTTTACGAAGCCAAACAAGGCGAAACTTTCAGCTCAATTGCCAGTAAATTCGGCATTTCAGAGTCACGCCTGCGCGACGCAAACCGCATCGCCTCAAATGTACGCAGCGCGAGCGAACAATCCCTTGTGATTCCAGGACCCGCAGGACAAGGAATTCAGCTTGCGCCGCCCAGTCCCACACGAGCACCACAAATCGCCGGCAAAGCCGTTAGTGCTGAAAAAGCCGAGGCAAATAACGCAAGGGTACGAACCCACGTGGTTAAAAAAGGCGACACACTGGAATCAATCGCGCGTCAATATGGCACAAACACCAATACATTACGATCGCTGAATAACCTTAAAAATGATAACGTCAAGCTTGGTAGTAAATTACGCATACCCGGCACAGGCACGCGCGGCTAATCGCATTCACTTACAACATATTGTTTTTTATTAGGATCTGCAAATGGGCTTTTTGACTGGCAAACGCATTCTGATTACCGGTGTCATTTCCAACCGCTCAATCGCCTACGGCATTGCTCAGGCTTGTCACGAACAAGGCGCAGAGCTAGCCTTTACGTATGTTGGTGAGCGTTTTCTGGACCGGGTCACTGAATTTGCAGCTGAATTTGGTAGCAAAATCGTCTTGCCCTGCGACGTAGGCAGCGATGCTGAAATCGAAGCCACATTTACTGAATTAGCCAAACACTGGGATGGACTCGACGGCCTGGTTCACTCAATCGGCTTTGCCCCGCGCGAAGCCATCGCCGGAGACTTCCTCGAAGGCCTCTCGCGCGAAGGCTTCCGGATTGCCCACGACATCTCGGCCTACAGCTTTCCTGCGCTGTGCAAAGCAGCCAAGCCGATGATGGAAGGCCGCAATGGCGCCGTGCTGACACTGACGTATCTGGGCGCCGAAAAAGCCATGGCAAACTACAACACCATGGGGCTGGCCAAGGCATCACTTGAGGCAAGTGTGCGTTATGTTGCCTCAAGTCTCGGTCCACTTGGCATCCGCTCAAATGGCATTTCAGCAGGTCCAATCAAAACCCTTGCGGCAAGCGGCATCAAGGATTTTTCTTCAATCTTGAAATTTGTCGAAGCCAATGCCCCGCTGCGTCGCAACGTAACGATTGAGCAAGTTGGTCATGTTGCAGCCTTTTTACTCTCTGAGCTTTCAGCTGGCGTAACGGGCGAAATCATTCATGTTGATTCAGGATTTTCAAATATCGTCGCTGGCCTGGTCGAGTAAATACACATTTAAAGTTTAAAGTGACACAAGCTGCAGATACTCGACTATCTGCAGCTTTTAAAATAAAAGGAGACTAGACCGTGAAAATAATCAAAAAATGGTGGCCTGGTGCAGGCTTGATCGCATTGGGACTGATGGGTTTTTCGAGCATCGTGTCAGCACAAAATGATGCAGCTAAAAACTATCCAGACAAACAAATCCGGATCATCGTTCCCTACTCAGCAGGGGGATCCACCGATGCGCTAGGCAGGCTAGTTGCGGGTGAACTCACACAAGCCTGGAAACAGACCGTCATTGTTGAAAACAAGCCCGGTGCCAGCGGAATGATTGGTAACGACCTTGTCGCGAAAGCGGCTCCGGACGGCTATACCGTGCTGCTTGGTATTACCGCCATTATTCAGGGACCACATCTATTCAAAAAGATCCCCTATGACGTGAATGCAGATCTGACACCTGTTGCACAAATAGGTTTATCTCAAGACTTTCTGGTCGTGAACGCGAATTTTCCCGCAAATACATTAGAAGAATTCGTCAAAGTCGTACGCGCCAATCCCGGTAAATATAGCTATGGATCATACGGGGCAGCCACATCCTCCAATATTCACGGAGAGATGCTTAAGGCCCAGGCAGGTCTCGATCTGACGCACATCCCTTATAAAGGCGGCGCACCACAGTTGAGTGATCTGCTTGGCGGACAGCTTGATGCGGCCTTTATTGATGTAGGCAACCTGCGTGCGCAGATCAAGTCAGACAAAATCAAAATCCTGGCGTCCACGGGAGAAAAGCGCTCGGATCTGTTACCCAATATCCGCTCATTTACAGAGCTGGGTTACAAAGACTTTGAGCCGTATGGTTTTTTTGCTTTCTTTTTACCAAGCAAAACACCTAAACCAATCGTAGACAAACTCTCCAGCGAAATCGTGCGTTTATTGAACACACCAGAAAACAAAGCCAAAGTTGAAGGTATGGGCCTGCAAGCGACCTTTGCTGGCGCAGACACACTCGGCCCGATTCTCAAGCGCGACAGTGATATCTGGGGCAAAGTCATTCAAGACTCAAAAATCAGTGTCGAGCAATGATTTACACGTCTCATTACACACCGAGATAGGCCTTGCGCACAAAGGGGTCGGCTAACAGCTCCGCCCCTTTGCCCGTACGCACAATTTCACCGTGCTCCAGGGCATAGGCCTGATGCGAAAGTTTTAGAGCCAGCCGCGCGTTTTGCTCAACAAGAATAATAGACATCCCAGCCTGCTGATTTAAGCGCTCGATCGCGGCTGCAATCTCAGCCACAATTTTCGGGGCAATTCCCAAAGACGGCTCATCAAGCATCAACAGTGTCGGTCGGGCCATCAACGCCCGTCCAATCGCAACCATCTGTTGCTCGCAACCCGACAATGAGCCAGCCAACTG
>CANBUF010000305.1 GCA_947372575.1 Alcaligenaceae bacterium
GAGCCTATCTCGTTTTTAGTTGCGCGTTTTATTGCCGTATTAATTGGAATCGCACTTTTCTTATTTGTCCAAAAATATATTTATGGAGATAACAATGCGAGACAAGAGCTAGCGGAATCTACTCGAAATCTTGCGCAGAGTATTTCCAATGGACTGTCTGAATATTTAGAACCAGATGAAGTCAAAATCAAGTCAGCACTTGATTTGGCTATGGAATTTACGGAAAAATCTAAGTCGTTTAAAGAGCTGCTTGCCGCTTCACGTTATGGGATTCGTCAGCCAAGTGATGAGTTGAATGTGGCTAAGAAGATTGACAGAATGAGGTGCAGGATTATCAAATTGTTGTTAGATCATTCTTTTATTGAGACGAACGATTGCGAATCGCGCGCGTCTGGTTTGTTATGTAAAAAAATAAGGCTGTTAAGAATACAAAAAACTATTGCCGCGTTTGTTGAAAGTAGAAATATTTAATTTCTAAATTTCATTAACCCTTAACGCTTCATTCACTCAGCAGCAAACGAATCAATGATCCTGAGCATGAAGTTTGCAAGAAAGTCTTAAGGGTCGCGTCAAGGAAGTGGGTGTGACGGCATGTCTGAGTGTTTGAAAAAAATACATCATTCAGGCTGATGTGTTTGTTTTGTGTCGCGTTCGCACCAGTCGCTGTCAGCTCCAGCGGTCGATCCTGCATAACGATTCCAGTCAAACGACTCTCCAGGATCGGTCTTGCGGCCCGGTGCAATATCGCAATGTCCCCGAACAGCACGCAGAGGATAGCGTTCGCGCAGGCATGCTGTGAGTTGGCTCAGCGCCAGGTATTGCGCATCGGTATACAGCACTGTGTCCGTGCCTTCGAGTTCAATTCCAATCGAAAAATCATTGCACTGCTCGCGGCCTTCAAAGCTGGAAACCCCCGCATGCCAGGCGCGTGCGTCACATGAAACAAATTGCGTGACCTGACCGAGACGGTCAATCAGGAAATGAGCGGAAACTTTCAAGCCTTCCAGGCATGAAAACCATGGATCGGCATTCAGGTCGATCTGATTTAGAAAGAGGTCGCAGACAAAGGGTGTGCCAAAGCGGCCGGGTGGCAGGCTGATGTTATGGATCACGAGCAGACTGACGTCGCCCGGGATGGGTCGCTCATTAAAGTTTGGTGAAGGTTTGAGGCAGGCACGCTCGGCAGGTTGCAACCAGCCTTGTGCATCCAGACGCATCATGCGTGTTGCCTGACCCCGAGCTTTGCATGCTCTGGGCTGCACCAGATGTGGCTATCCGTGCGCGTCGCCTCGGATGTTGGCAAATGAATGCCACAGTGTTCGCAGCGCACCATTTGTTCAGAGGACCCAAGCGTGGCGGTTTTTTTGGAGAAGGGCTGGTCTGTGCCAGACGTCCCCGCTCCTGATCCATGCTGCGCGGCTTTGCGTGCGAGGATGCGCGTGACCATCAGCACACCAATAAGAATTGAAATCCAGAATAATGCCTTGCCCATATCAGACTCTTTGTAGAATGACTTCAACTACGAAGCGGCTGCCTGTGTACGCCAGCACGATCCAGGCAAAACCCACCAACGTGTAGCGCAATGCAATGCGTCCGCGCCAGCCCCGGATATGTCGACCCATCAGCAGCACGCCAAACGTAATCCACGACAGCAATGTAAAAATGGTTTTGTGGTCAAAGGGGAGCCATTTGCCTGTCGTAGCCAGGGAAATCAGCGAGCCAGAGACCACGGCGAGGGTGAGGGCGCCAAAGGCGACCCAGATCACACGAAACAGTAATTGTTCCTGCGCAAGCAGGGGAGGTTGCGCATCCAACAAGCGACCTGCGACGGACAACATACCTCTTGGCGCCTGTGAGGATTCGCGTGGAAAACGCAGTCGCCGATCCAGCGCTGACATCAGCAGGGCTTGCATGGCCGCCACCGTAATGAGGCCATAGGCCGCCAGGGCGATCAACAGGTGCACTCTGAGCGAGGTGTCTCCTGCGTGTGCAATGAGCTGCGCACGGGGGAACAGGGCCGCCAGGAGGCAGGATATTGCACCAGCGGGTAAGAGCAGGAGCTGTAACCCGTCAATCCGGATAATCAGGCTCTCCAGCCAGAACACGATCATGCCGAGCCAAACCGCGGCAGAAAGTGCCAGAGACCAACTCAGCTGTAGATGCTGATCCCGCAAAATCGACTGATGCAGGGCGATTCCGTGCAGTACGAGGGCGATCAGAACACCCAGGCGCACCAACCGGCCCGCCTGAATGACGGGCTGGCCGGACGCGAGTGCACGCCAGAGAATGAGCGCCAGGCAGGAATATGCCAGCGCAGCGAGAGAGTGAAATACAATGCCTGTAGACATATGACTAGTGTAAAGCGAAACTGCAACCATGCTTGAAAACCTTACCCAACGCCTTTCCCGCGTCGTCAAGACGATTCGTGGTGAAGCGCGCCTGACAGAAGCCAATACCCAGGACATGCTGCGCGAGGTGCGTCTGGCGCTCCTTGAGGCCGATGTGTCCCTGCCCGTCGTGCGCGACTTTGTCGCGCGTGTCAAAGAAAAAGCGCTTGGTGAAGAGGTCGCCGGCAGTCTGTCGCCTGGTCAGGCGCTGGTCGGCGTCGTACACAATGAATTGACTTCTCTGATGGGGGGCGATCTGGGAGCCGATGCCAGTGAGCTTTCCCTCGCGATGCAGCCGCCGGCCATTATTTTGATGGCAGGTTTGCAGGGTGCAGGTAAAACCACCACGACAGGCAAGCTCGCGCGCTGGCTTTCAGAAGGCGGGCATGTTCAGCACGGCCGCAAGACAGGCAAGAAAAAAGTCGCAGTCGTCAGTGCTGACGTTTACCGTCCGGCTGCGATCGAACAGCTTAAAACGGTTGCTGCCCAGGTGGGCGTTGAATGGATACCTTAAGACGAGACACAAAAGCCTGAAGACATTGCCCGGTTCGCACTCGACTATGCCAAGCGACATCATTTTGATGTGCTGATTGTCGATACGGCCGGTCGACTCGGGATTGATGAAGCCATGATGCGCGAAATCCGCGCCTTGCATGACCTGCTCAAGCCGATTGAGACCTTGTTCGTGGTAGATGCCATGCAGGGTCAGGATGCCGTCAACACTGCTAAAGCGTTTGGTGATGCGCTGCCCCTGACGGGTGTGGTACTGACCAAGCTGGACGGCGATGCGCGCGGTGGCGCGGCTCTGTCCGTGCGTCACGTCACTGGCAAGCCGCTGAAGTTTGTCGGTATCTCTGAAAAGCTTGACGGTCTGGAGCCCTTTCACCCAGAGCGGATGGCACAGCGGGTACTTGGCATGGGCGATATTGTGTCGCTGGTCGAGCAGGCGCACAAAAATATCGATATGGCCGAAGCGCAAAAGCTTGCGGCCAAAATCAAATCAGGCGATAAGTTTGATTTGAATGACTTTCGTGATCAGTTGCAGCAGGTCAAGAAAATGGGTGATATGGGCTCGTTGCTTGAAAAGCTCCCTGCACAGTTCGCCCAGGCGGCTGGTCAGCTTCAGG
>CANBUF010000306.1 GCA_947372575.1 Alcaligenaceae bacterium
CGATAATGGCAGCGCCACGTTTGCCAACGGTTGGCAGGAATGTGTCGCGGTTCCAGGCGTCATCGTTAATCAGCTTGGCAACGCTCTGGCCTCCGATGGTTGCAAAGCGGTAGTCCGCATACATCGAAGGTGAGTGATTGCCCCACACAGCGAGTTTCTGGATATCAGCAACAGGCTTGGCCAACTTGGTGGCAAGCTGTGACAACGCACGGTTGTGGTCCAGGCGCAGCATAGCGGTGAAATTCTTGGATGGCAGGTCAGGTGCAGATTTCATTGCAATGTATGCATTGGTGTTGGCTGGGTTACCAACGACCAGGACTTTAACGTTGCGGCTGGCGACGTCGTTCAATGCTTTACCTTGTGCGGTAAAGATCTGGCCGTTCACAGCCAGGAGCTCTGCACGTTCCATGCCAGGGCCGCGTGGGCGTGAACCGACCAACAACGCGACGTCAGCATCTTTGAAGGCTTCGCGTGGATCGCTGTGGGCGGTCATCGACTGCAACAATGGGAATGCGCAGTCGTCGAGCTCCATCATGACGCCTTTAAGCGCTTTTTGCGCTTTTTCGTCAGGGATCTCAAGCAGCTGCAAAATCACTGGCTGATCTTTGCCGAGCATTTCGCCTGATGCAATACGAAACAGCAGGGCGTAACCAATCTGGCCTGCTGCACCGGTGACCGCAACACGCATGGCGGGTTTTGACATAACAATCTCCGAAATGACTAATGTAAAAGTTCGAACGTCAGTTTAACGTTTTTGACATGCCCGGCTGGCATTGCAACGACAATCAGGCAGTCTGGAATCCGGACATGATGCTAGTGTAAATTCCCTGGCACGTCAACCAATCTTATATCTTATATAAGACACAAGACATGTAGACTTACGCACAGGCCTGTGCAACAATGCGGGCATGTATTCAATCGCCTTCCAAAATGTCTGATTTAACCCAACGCGCCACAGCGACGAACGAGACTGTAGCCAGGCCTGCAGCCGTCGCGGCAGCTTTTAGTCCGCTTTATCAGCAAATTAAGGCTTTGCTCGTGCAGTCGCTTGATCGTGGAGAATGGAAGCCAGGCGAGGCCATCCCGAGTGAAATCGAGTTGGCTGCACGTTTTCAGGTCAGCCAGGGCACGGTTCGCAAAGCGGTCGATGAGTTGGCGGCCGAGCACTTATTGATGCGTCGTCAGGGCAAAGGTACCTTTGTCTCGACACATCACGAAGCGCGCGTACGCTTCAGGTTTTTGCGGCTTGCGCCCAACGAAGGTGAGGCGCAGCCGGCCGAAAGCCGCATTCTGGATTGCCGTCGCGTGCGTGCCAATGCAGAAATGGCGCGTAGCCTCGAACTGAAAGCTGGAGATGCGGTGGTTGCGATTCGTCGCTTGCTGTCATTTTCTGGCGTGCCAACGGTGATTGATGATATTTATTTGCCTGCTTCCTTGTTTAAAGGGCTAACGGCTGAGTTGCTCGGCGATTATGTCGGTCCGCTCTATGGTTTTTTTGAGACACAATTTGGTGTCAGCATGGTCCGGGCAGAAGAAAAGCTGCGTGCAGTAGGGGCCAATGCTGATATCGCGGACTTGTTAAAGGTTAATTTGGGTGCTCCGTTGTTGCGAGTGGACAGAATTTCTTACACATACGCCAATCGTCCGGTAGAATTACGCAGCGGTCATTATGTGACCGATCAGTATTATTACCGTAATAGTTTGAATTAGTTCAGGAATTTAGCCGATTTGAATCAAACCTTCTTATCGGCGAAAATACAGTGTTTATCCCTACTCATCGCTCTCTTATCGAGGTCGTTATGTCTGACTCAGCTACAAAGCCGCGTCCTCAGTTCCGCAATATTAGTCCTGTCGATTTGATGAATTACCGTCTTCCCATGGCCGGTAAAGTATCCATTCTCCACCGTGTGAGCGGCGCCTTACTTTTCCTCTGTTTACCCTTGCTGATTGCATTGTTCGCAATGAGCTTTGTTTCAGAGTCTGGCTTTGCCGCCATGTCCACAGTTGTGGGCAATCCAATCGTCAAACTCATCTTGCTTGCCCTGATCTGGGGTTACCTACATCATTTCTGTGCAGGTATTCGTTACCTGGTGCTCGATCTCCATATTGGTATGGACAAGCATTCGGCAGCCAAAAGCGCCAGTCTGGTTCTAGGTGTGAGCCTGGCACTCACAGCGGTGTTTGGTCTTAAATTGTTCGGAGTGTGGTAATGACCCCTATTGAAAAAATCGGTCCCAAGCGCTTGGTGGTCGGTGCCCACTACGGCACATTCGGCTTTATCGTCCAGCGTGTCACTGCGATCATCATGGCAGTCTATACCCTGGTCCTGCTAGGCGGAATCCTGACGATGTCAGGCTTCACGTACCAAGGCTGGAAAAACCTCTTTACCTTCACCTGTCTGGCCATGCCACTCGGTCAGATCCTGGCGACACTCGCCATGATCTCTCTTGCCTGGCATGCCTGGATCGGTATTCGCGACATCTGGATGGACTACGTCAAGCCCGTCGGTGTTCGTTTGTTTCTAATGGTTCTGACCATCTTGTGGCTGGTTGGTTCGATCGTGTATTTCATACACATCCTCTGGAGAGCGTAAGCCATGTCCTCAGTCAAATCATCATTGCCACGTCGTAAGTTTGATGTGGTTGTCGTAGGTGCTGGCGGTGCCGGCATGCGTTGTTCGTTGCAACTGGCCAATGCTGGCTTGAATGTTGCCGTATTGTCCAAAGTGTTTCCGACCCGTTCGCACACTGTTGCCGCACAGGGCGGTATTGGCGCTTCGCTGGGTAACATGAGCGAAGACAACTGGTACTGGCACATGTATGACACCGTCAAAGGGTCAGACTGGCTGGGCGATCAGGACGCAATCGAATTCATGTGTCGCGAAGCCCCGAATGCCGTGTATGAACTCGAGCATTTCGGTATGCCTTTTGACCGTAACGCAGACGGCACGATTTATCAGCGTCCCTTTGGCGGTCACACCGCCAATTTCGGCGAAAAGCCTGTCCAGCGCGCCTGTGCTGCAGCCGATCGAACCGGACACGCCTTATTGCATACGCTTTATCAGCGTAACGTTGCTTCACGCACACAATTCTTTGTCGAGTGGATGGCACTCGATTTGATTCGTGACGATGATGGCGATGTCGTGGGTGTCACCGCCCTCGAAATGGAAACCGGCGAAATCTACATTTTCGAAGCTAAGACAACAGTTCTGGCAACCGGTGGTGCAGGTCGTATCTGGGCTGCTTCAACTAACGCTTTCATCAATACCGGCGACGGTATGGGTATGGCCGCACGTGCTGGCATTCCAATGCAGGACATGGAATTCTGGCAATTCCACCCAACTGGTGTGGCGGGCGCGGGCGTCCTGATCACCGAAGGCGTGCGCGGCGAGGGCGGTTATCTTCTGAACAAGGACGGCGAGCGCTTCATGGAGCGCTACGCGCCCAACGCCAAGGACCTCGCGAGCCGCGACGTCGTTTCGCGCGCCATGACCACCGAGATCAAGGAAGGGCG
>CANBUF010000307.1 GCA_947372575.1 Alcaligenaceae bacterium
AATCCAGTCAGCGCAATCGCCAGGGTATAAAAGCCGTGACTCGCCGCGGGCAAGAGCGCACAGACCACTACCAGCCCTGCAACCGCCAGGCGCAACATGGCACGGTGGGCGCGATGCTTTTCAGCGACAAACACTGCAGGAACCATGAAAACAAAAGACCCGAGAATGACGGGCAAATAGACTTTCCAGAGTTCGGCCGACGTCAGGCCACCTTCTTTAATAAAGAGCGGAGGCACTACGACAAACATGGCAACCTGGATCAGATGCAGGCAAAACACACCAAAATTCAAACGTAACAAATCGATGTGAGTGAGTACTTGCACGGGCTTTGCGGGTTGTGCGGGCTTAGGTGCGAGCGGCACCACCGGGATCACCCAGCGTGCCACCACCAGACACACCACACCCAGCAAGGCAATCGTCCAGAACAAGCCGGCGAGTCCGCCACTGCCCACAATCAGTGGCGCCGCAACCAGCGACACGGCAAAAGACAGGCCAATTGAGCCACCAACCATCGCCATCGCACGGGTACGAACCTCGGGGCGTGTTGCATCTGCCAGCCAGGCTGTGACGGCCGCAGAGATTGCTCCTGATCCCTGGATCGCGCGACCAACGGTAATCCAGAACAGGTCATGGGACAGGGCGCACACCACACTACCCGCTACGAATAGCAATAACCCTGCGAGCACGACCGGACGGCGACCAAAGCGGTCTGAGGCCAGTCCAAAAGGAATCTGCATGAAGGCCTGCGTCAGGCCATACATCCCCATGGCCAGGCCAATTCGGGCCGGATCGTTGCCACCCGCCAGTCCGACGGCTGCGACAGCAAAGACAGGGAGCAATAAAAACAGCCCCAACATGCGCGCTGCGAAAAGACCTGCCAGAGCGATACTGGCACGGCGTTCAGTAGAAGTAAGCGAAAAAGAAGGGGTCGAAGACATCAATAGCTTGATTAAAAGTGAAAAGCAATCCTACGCGAAAAGCGTGAGCACGTTATAGTACCAAGTTGCCTTAAAGAAACGTATCATGGACGAAATCCGCATCCGGGGTGCCCGCACCCACAACCTCAAGAACGTGTCGCTCGACCTGCCACGCCATCGGCTAGTCGTCGTCACCGGGCTGTCCGGGTCCGGCAAATCATCCCTGGCCTTTGATACGCTGTACGCCGAGGGTCAGCGTCGCTACGTAGAAAGTCTGTCGGCCTATGCCCGCCAGTTTTTACAATTGATGGACAAGCCCGATGTTGATCTGATTGAGGGCCTGTCGCCTGCCATCTCGATCGAACAAAAAGCTGCGGGCCACAATCCGCGATCCACAGTCGGCACGATCACCGAGATTCACGATTACCTGCGGCTACTCTATGCGCGGGTCGGCACGCCTTTTTGCCCCTCGCATGGCCTGCCTCTGGCGGCACAAAACGTGAGCCAGATGGTCGATAGCGTCATGACCTGGCCAGCCGAGCGTAAGCTCGCCATCCTCGCGCCGATTGCCCAAAACCGCAAAGGCAGCTTTGAGGATGAATGCGCCAGCCTTCAGGCCCAGGGCTTTGTGCGCGTGCGGGTCGATGGCCAGATGGTCGATCTGGACAGCATGCCAGAGCTCAACAAGAACGAAAAGCACGATATCGCTGTGGTGATTGATCGTCTTAAGATCAAACCTGAAAGCAAACAACGCCTGGCAGAAAGCTTTGAGACCGCACTCAATCTGTCTCAGGGTCGGGTCATTGCACTCGATATGGACAGCAACGCTGAGCACTTGTTCTCAAGCCGTTACGCCTGTCCGGTCTGCAGTCATAGCTTGCCTGAGCTCGAACCTCGACTCTTTAGCTTTAATAATCCGGTGGGAGCCTGCCCAAGTTGCGATGGCATTGGTCATGTCGGCTTTTTTGATCCAAAGCGGGTCGTAGCATTCCCGGAACTCAGTCTCGGGTCTGGTGCGATTCGCGGCTGGGATAAACGCAATGCCTTTACTTTCAGCATGCTGTCGAGTCTATCGACACATTATGAATTCGATATTGAAACGCCCTGGGAAACGCTTCCCGAGGACATGCGTCAGATTGTGCTGTTTGGTTCTGGCACGGTTGAGATCCCTTTTTTCTACCTGAATGAAAAAGGTCGCAGCACCGTCAAGCGTCATAGTTTTGAAGGCGTGATCCCGAACCTTGAACGCCGCTGGAAAGAAACCGACTCGTCAGCCGTGCGCGAAGAGCTCGGCAAATACCGTGCTGTTCAAACCTGTCCTCACTGCAATGGCTCGCGATTGCGCGCCGAGGCCAGGCACGTCAGGATTGGCGACGAAATTATTCCCGCCCCACGTGCCCTGCAAGGCACCACCGAAGGGCGTAATTGGGAAGAGCGCGGCCTGGCAATCTACGAAGTCGAAGCCCAGCCACTGTCGAAATGCCTGGAATGGTTCCAGAAGCTCACACTCACGGGTGCCAAACAGGAAATTGCACAACGCATCGTCAAAGAAATCGAAGCACGTTTGAGCTTTTTGAACAACGTTGGCCTGAACTACCTGTCACTGGATCGCAGCGCTGACACCATCTCGGGTGGTGAAGCGCAGCGCATCCGGCTCGCAAGCCAAATTGGCTCGGGCCTGACTGGCGTGATGTATGTACTGGACGAGCCCTCAATCGGTTTGCATCAGCGTGACAACGACCGGCTCATCGCTACGTTGCAGCATTTGCGTGACCTGGGCAATAGCGTGATTGTGGTCGAGCACGACGAGGACATGATTCGTCAGGCAGACTGGGTGGTCGACATGGGCCCAGGCGCGGGCGAACACGGCGGTTATATCGTGGCTGAGGGCACACCCGCACAGATTGAACAGAACCCCGCCTCACTGACCGGTCAGTACATGAGTGGGGCAAAGAAAATTTCCCTGCCAAAACGCCGGCCCCTGGACGAGGAACAAAAATGGCTCACGCTAACAGGATGCACAGGTAACAACCTGAAGTCCGTTGAACTGAACATTCCCTCCGGAAAATTCGTCTGTATCTCAGGCGTATCGGGCTCGGGCAAATCAACGCTAATTAATGACACGCTGGCGGTGGTGATTGCACGTGCGTTACATCACGCACAAACCGAACCCGCACCTTACGAAAATCTGCTCGGGCTTGAGCATTTTGACAAGATCATCAGCGTCGACCAGAGTCCGATTGGTCGCACGCCACGCAGTAATCCCGCGACCTACACGGGCTTGTTTACGCCGATCCGTGAGCTGTTTGCGGGAGTACCAGAAGCCCGCACGCGCGGCTATGATCCGGGCCGCTTCAGCTTTAACGTCAAGGGCGGTCGTTGTGAAGCCTGCCAGGGCGATGGCGTGGTCAAGGTCGAGATGCACTTCTTGCCGGACATGTACGTGCCCTGTGATGTCTGTGCAGGCAAGCGTTACAACCGTGAAACACTCGAGATTCGTTATCGCGGACGCAACATCAACGAAGTGCTGGATCTGACGATTGATCAGGCGCTTGGTTACTTTGAGGCGGTTCCTG
>CANBUF010000308.1 GCA_947372575.1 Alcaligenaceae bacterium
GATGATCATCGGTATGATTCCAATGGCAATTGGCTTTGGTGAGGGTTCAGAGCAAAACGCGCCTCTTGGCAGAGCAGTCATCGGGGGTCTGATCTTCGCGACGATATCAACCGTTTTATTTGTGCCAGTCGTATTCGCTTCATTCCATCGCTGGCTCGCAATACGCAATGAAAACAGGAAACTTTCAACATGACCGAACAACGCCACGCTCACACAGGTCTGCCAGAGTTTCATCTGCACGGCCCCAATAATGATCAGAGCAAATCCAGGGTGTTGCGCCTGACCCGTAATATCACGATTGCACTGTTGCTACTCATGGCCTTTGGTATGGGAAAAACACTTTTCTCACGCTGGTCCTATGGAGATGTCTTAGCCGCACGCGCAGCAGAAAACGTCAAACTCCATGTGCTGGTTACACAACCCACTCCTGCGGGCCAAAACAGTGCGTCATCAAAGGTCGTACTGCCAGGAACCATGCTGGGCATCAACGAATCGCAAATCTATGCTCGCGCCAATGGCTACGTGAAGCAATGGTTTAAAGATATTGGAGATGTCGCGAAAAAAGGCGAGACACTCGCTATTCTGGATATTCCCGAAGTCAGCAAACAAGTCGAAGAAGCCACGGCCAACTTTGAACTCGCTAAAACTGTCTACGAACGCTGGAAACGCCTGCGTGCAGAAGATGCAGTATCACAGCAGGAACTTGATGAAAAAACAGGCATTTACAAGCAAACTGAAGCCGTATTGAAACGTTTGCGTGACCAATTGAGTTTCGGTACGGTCGTGGCCCCCTTCGAAGGCACTATCACAAGACGGAACATTAACGTTGGCGATCTCGTCAATCTGGGTAATACAGGTTCAGCCCAGGCAATGTTCTCGATGGCACGTACGGATAAATTACACGTCTATGTTTACATGCCACAGGATCGCGCAGGCCAGGTTCGTGTCGGCGAAGAAGTAGATTTGTATGAACCCAGCTCACCAGACAAACCCTATAAAGGTCAGATTGCCAGAACTGCTGGAGCGATTGATACCAACACGCGCACGTTACAAGTCGATATAGAAGTCCCGAATCCAAACGGCAAATTAATGCCAGGCGCCTATGTCGAAGCTGCAGTCAAAATTGATCCGAAAAATGTTTTACTTGTACCAACAAACACACTGATTTTTGGTGCGGGTGGTCCATATGTAGCGGTCGTCGTTGACGGAAAAGTTGAAAAGAAAAAAGTCACTCTTGGCGTGGACTACGGAATGATGGTCGAAGTCAGAAGCGGCGTGACTGCAAGCGATGAACTGATTCAGAACCCACCAGATTCAATCACACCCGGGCAAGTTGCCGTGATTGAAACTCCCCCTGCCCCACCAGCAAAGCGTGGCTCATGAAAAGTAAGCTTGTCTTCTGCCTGATTGCACTGGCCTGCGCTGGCTGCTCGCCAATTGGTCCTGACTATGAACGCCCAGCGTTCGACATGCCAGAGAACTGGAAATCTATTCCGGGAGCAGACCCTGCTCTCTGGAAAACCGCGGTGCCTGCCGATGAAGCACCAAAGGGCGATTGGTGGACGGCCTTCGGTGACAAGACGCTGGATGAGTTGGTGGCAAAATGCCTTGAAAACAACTTCACGCTCCAGTCGTCCATCGCCCGTCTGGATCAGGCAATCGCTCAAAGCGAAGCGCGTGGCGCAGCGCTGTTACCTACGATCACCGCGGGAGCTGTTGCCTCACGCTCCCTGACCTCTGCCAACAGACCAGGAACCACCTACGACGCAATTAATTACCAGACCGTGCAAAATGAGTTTCGTCCTGTGGGACTCATGACGTACGAAATCGACTGGCTCGGAAAAGTCCGACGCGATGTCGAGGCCTCCCGCGATACGGCCGAGCAGGCTGCGGCGGATACTCAGAACGTCAGGCTTTTATTGAGTGCTCAGGTTGCTTCTTCATACTTTTTACTTAGACAATACGACGAAGAAATCCGGGTACTCACTTCCGTCGTGGGTCTGCAGGAAAAGTTACGTGGATTCTTTCAAAAGCGCTACGCCGAAGGTGCTTCGGGTCGCACAGAGGTCTCACAGCAAACTGCTTTGACCGAAACAACCGGCGCCCAGCTTGAAGTCGTCAAGGCGCAGCGCAATGCTCAGGAAAATCTGCTGGCCACATTGACCGGTGTGCCAGCGGCCAACTTCAGTATTCCACCAGGAAACCTGCCGACATCGCTGCCGGCCTTTCCTGTCAGTGTGCCTTCTGAGCTGCTTGAACGTCGCCCAGATATCGCCTCTGCCGAACGTGCGATGGCAGCCGCCAACGCTCAGATTGGGGTCGCCAAGGCAGCATTCTTTCCTTCCTTGCTGGTTGCCCCCGCTTTTTTTGGCTCTGACTCAACAGGTTTGAGCACGCTTTTAAATACACCATCACTGATCTGGGCGATTGGCTTGACCGCCACACAGACTATTTTTGATGGTGGTCGAACCAGCGCAAACTATCGCTTCGCCAAGTCTGGCTATGCTGGCACGGTTGCAAACTACAAGCAGTCGATTCTTGTTGCGATTCAGGAAACCCAGGACGCCATGAGCAACCTGCAACAATATGATCGTGCTCGGATCAAGCAGGACGAAGGTGTACAAAACTACGGCAAGGCATTAAAAATAAGCTTCATACGCTATCGGGAAGGGCTGGACAATGCCCAGACCCTTGCACTGATCCAGCAAACACAACTCACGGCGTTACGGGTTAAATGGCAGCTGCATGGCAGCCAGTTTCTGGCCAGCGTTGCACTTGTCAAAGCGCTTGGAGGAGGATGGGATGGGATGAAAAAACCCACCTCACCCGTCTCTCCTATGCCCTCAGATGAAGACATTTTCGGGCTGCCACGCGGTGGTGACTAAGTACCGGGCAAAGTCATTCATGTACAGCGACTCAGGCAGGCTTTTCCTGCAGATGCGAGAGATGCAAGTTGCGCAACATTGGGGCGGCCATCCAGCAAGCGGCGACGACTACAAGGGTCATGACGCCGCCAAACACGATCGAAGTACTTAGCCCCATCAGACTCGCTGCAAAACCAGACTCAAGCGCCCCAATCTCGTTGGACGATCCGATAAAAATGCCATTAATTGCGGAAATCCGACCTCGCATCTGATCGGGCGTTATCAGTTGAAAAATGGTTGATCTCACCACGACTGATATGCCATCAAATACGCCGGAGAGCATCAGGCATATAGCTGCAAACCATAAGCTTGTCGAGAAGCCGAAGGCAATGACCGTCAACCCAAAACCTGCAACGGCTGCCAGCATATATTTACCCACGTGCTGATCAATCGGCGCGCGCGCAAGCCACACCCCGATCAAGGCAGAGCCTAATGCTGGGGCCGCGCGCAGGATACCGAGATTTTCCGGGCTACCATGCAGGATCTCATCAATGAATGCTGGCAACATCGATACCGCACCACCAAACAGCACGGCAAACATGTCAAGCGCCATCGCTGCCAGCATAAT
>CANBUF010000309.1 GCA_947372575.1 Alcaligenaceae bacterium
TCTGACCATATCGCCGGTTTTTAACCAGCCATCTTGGAAAGCCTGGGCGGTTTGTTCGGGATCCCGAAAATAACCTTGCATAACGATCGGGTGCTTGACCCAGAACTCACCCACCTCATTGTCTGGAACGTCCTGCCCTGTCTCATCCACCACGCGGCATTGTGCCCACGCGAGGTCCGGGTCAGGGTGTTCGCCAATCAGACCCATACTGCCTGGCCGATACTCTGCATCCCAGGGATTGCAGCACACACCCGGAATTTCTGTCATGCCAAACCCGGAAAATAATTTTTTGATACCAAATTGCTCACGGAACACAGGTGCAGCACGCTGACGCACGCCATAAACAACACGCAAGCGGTGATCGGGCCGATACTCGCTACGATCCCTTGCGCACAGGATCGTACCAATGGCCTCGATCACATTGACCACCGTGGCCTGAGAGTCAGCTGCGACCTGCCAGAAACTTGAGGCTGAAAACTTTGAGATCAAGACCATGCTCGCACCCGCCGCAAGCACACCACTCAAAGAATAAAAGACAGCATTGACATGAAAGAATGGCAAAATAATCAGCATCCGGTCTTCAGGTTGTAAATGCAGTCTGGCGACGTTCGCCTCCCCGGCAATCACAAGATTGCGCTGGCTGTGCATCACTCCCTTGGGGAATCCTGTCGTGCCTGAGGTATAGATTATGATGCAGGTATCGTCCGCCTCGCCTGTGCGCTCCGGAGACTGCTGCACCGCAACATCCATTGCTCCTATGAGTGAGGATGGTCCATGCGTATCCGTACCAGAAATGAGTAACCAGGGCTGCTGTGCCATGTCGCGCATCACCTCCTGAACCACAGGCAGTGCAACGCTGTCCGCAATCACCCCACTGACTTCGGCATGATTGAGCACATACCCCATTTCGCGCGCAGCAAAATCTGGGTTGACAGGGACGCAAATCGCGCCGATATGCGCCAGCGCAAACAAAGCCAGAACATGCGCGATGTCGTTACGTGCAACGACGGCGATACGATCACCATGTCCAACCCCTCGCGCAAGTAACACCGAGACGAGTTTTTCCGACTGCTGACCAAAATCGCCCCAGGTGAGTCGAGTCTGATCCTGAACCAGGAACAGCGCTTCTGGATTGTTCCCACAGCGGCTTTGAAATGCACCGTGCAAGGTGCCATCATGCGAGGCAAAGAGTTTCAGGACTTCCAGAGGGCTTTTCATCAGGCGTTAAATCTGTGGTGAAGATGTGAAATCTAGTCTATAAACATGCTCGTGCATAGATGTTTAAACCCCAGAAAAAAAACAGATGAAACCCATCCTACGACAGGCTATTTGCTTTGCCTTGCTGACCATCAATTATTGTGCTGCGCAAGCCTTTGCATCAAGTGCCGCAGAGCGCTATCCAGAGAAACCTATCCGGATTGTGGTGCCGTTCGTCACGGGTGGCGGAGGTGACTTTATCGCGCGCGCCTGGGCGGACAAACTCTCAGAAACCCTGAAGCAGCCGATCATTATCGATAATAGAGGTGGAGGCAATACAGTCGTTGGTACAGAAATCGTCTCAAAAGCTGCGCCGGATGGCTATACGCTGTTATTGGTCAGCCCAAGCATTGCAACCAATCCGACCCTGCTGCCCAACCTGCCGTATAAGACACCTGGAGATTTCACGCCAGTTGGTTCTGTCATTACGTACGCAATGGGGCTAGGGGCACGCAGCGACCTGCCGGCAAATAACCTGCCTGAATTGCTGGCACTCGCCAGACAATCACCAGGCAAGCTTTCCATGGCGACCTCGGGCGAAGGGTCCGCTACGGACATGGCGGCGGAGCTCTTTAAGTCTGCGACGGGCGCAGACATCATGATCGTCCCATATAAGGGTGCTGGCCAAGGGGTACTGGATGTGGCCAGTGGTCATGTTGATCTGCTTTTCACTGGCATGTCTCAGCTTAAACCCCACCTGGATAGTCAGCGCATCAAGCTTATTGCAACCTCAGGAAAAAACAGACTGCAGTCTGCGCCAAATGTTGCGACGATTGCCGAACAAGGCGTCACCGGATTTGAGGCTGTCGTATGGTGGGGTATCCTGGCTCCCGCTGGCACGCCCAGGGATATCGTAGACAAACTCAATCAGGCCCTCGCCACAAGCCTGGCCCACCCCGATGTAGAAAAACGACTGGCCATCATCGATGGCGAAGTCCGGCTATCATCGCCAGACGAATTTGATCATTTTCTGCGTGAAGAAATCATCCGGTGGGGCAAGCTGCTCAAACCGATCGCACAGTAGACAAAATAAACATAATAAATAATAGGGACTCATTTCAAATGATTCAATCTGGACGACTCAGTGGAAAAGTAGCCGTGATTGTCGGCGCGGGACAGGAACCAGGCGACACAATCGGAAATGGCCGCGCAGTAGCGCAACGTTTTGCAGAGGAAGGGGCGACACTCCTGCTGGTCGATATCAACCCTGAGCATGCCCAGGCCACCCTTGACGCGATCGCGCCCAGCAATGCGCGGGCATCCATTTTGTTGGCGGACATCACCAATGAAGATGATTGCAGAAACATCGCAAGCACGTGCCTGGAGCGTTATGGCCGTATTGATGTCCTGCACAACAACGTCGGCCGCTCGCAGGGCGACCGTAAAACGGTTGATCTGGACGTTGCTGCATGGGACGCCATTATGGATTTGAATCTGCGCGGTATGTTCATGACGTGCAAGCATGTACTGCCCATCATGATCAAACAGAAATGCGGAAGCATCATCAATATTTCTTCTACTTCGTCGCTGGCCGCGCGCCCCACCCTGACCTATAAAACCAGTAAAGGCGCAATCAACACGATGACGCAGCATATTGCAATGGAAAACGCTTCGCACGGCGTGCGTGCAAACGCGATCTTGCCAGGCTTGATAGACACCCCCATGGCGATTGAACGACGCGCCCGAGAAACAGGCGTACCGCGCGCCGAAATTCGCCTCCAGCGCGACAAGCTTGTCCCGATGGGTTTCATGGGATCGGCAATGGATATTGCCAACGCCGCTGTTTTTCTTGCGTCTGACGAAGCACGCTATGTCACAGGAGTTTTGTTACCGGTTGATGGCGGGCTGCTCGTCAAAAGGGGATGAGCCTGGATGAAAAACATATTCACCTATGGCTCACTCATGTACGCAGACATTTTGAATGCTGTGGTACAGCCGACAGGTATTTCACCTCACGCATTCACGTCGCATCCTGCTCATCTGCAGCACTGGCGCCGTCATCAGATTATTGGCAAGCCTTATCCAGCAGCTGTTCCATCACGTGGGCATACGATAGCAGGCATCGTCTGGCTCGACGTCCCGCCCAAGGCCCTTCAGTACCTGGATGCTTTTGAGGCAGACGAATATCAGCGCGAAACGGTGCACGTCCAAACTGAAGCGGGCGCAATCCTCGAAGCCGAAATCTATCGCTGGAAAGACCTTGGGCAACTGCTTGAACCTGAC
>CANBUF010000310.1 GCA_947372575.1 Alcaligenaceae bacterium
GTTGAACCTGTGATTCCCGGCTACGGCCGCCTACTTGCACGGAGCGCCTCATGAATCAGAAAGCCCCTGCTGCAACACATGATTCAAGCGCCCCCAGTCCTGAGCCCAGATTCCCTATCATCCCCCCTGAACAGATGACGGCACGTCAGACAGAAGTCGCGGCAAGCATTGCAAGTGGCCCGCGTGGCGGCATTCGCGGTCCCTTTCTCGCACTGATCCATCACCCTGAGCTTGCGGATCGCGTGCAAAGCCTGGGTGAGCATCTGCGTTATGGCGCAGCCATCTCACTGGCCAACATCGAATTTGTCGTGCTGATCGTGGCGCGTCATATGAACTGTCAGTATGAATGGTTTGCCCATGCGCGCATCGCACGCACGACCACCGATTTACCCGAGGCCATTATTGCTTGCCTGCAGATTGGTGAACGGCCTGCGGGCATGACCCAGGAGCAGGCAACGCTTTATGCATTCTGCAAAGAGCTGATTGCTCAAGGCCAGCCAACCGATGCCACCTATGCACGTGCCGTTGAACAGTTTGGTCGGCCTGGCGTACTCGATATCATTGCCATCGTGGGCTACTACAGCATGATCGCCATGGTCCTCAATACGTCACAGATCCCACTGCCTGAAGGAACGGTCCCGCCGCTTGAGCCTCTGGCACCTGCTCACACGCCACGTCACGCCACAGGGCGTCCCCTGCGCGTTGGCCTGATGGTGCCGATCAACAACACCACCATGGAAGGCGAGATGCTGGGCTGGCTACCCGCAGGGTCCACCTGCCGCACCCTGCGCATTCCGCGCGGCAAGGGTCTGCTCACTGAAGAAACACTGCCTGCCTACAGAGACGCTGCGATTGGACTGGCCAAACAGTTCAACGAGACACCACTCGATGTCATTGCGTATGGATGCACCGCTGCGGGATTTATCCTCGGCCCCAAAGGTGACAGTGACATCGCACAGCGCCTGGCCCAGACCACGGGGCTGCCCGTCGTCACCACGGCACATTCAATGATGCTGGCGTTAAAGGAGATTGGCGCAAAGAATATTTCCTTGCTCACGCCCTATCAGGATGATGTCAATCTGCGACTGCGCGATTTTTTACAGTCAGGTGATATTCAGGTCGGGCACTTTGACAGTTTTTATGCGGCGGATGTGGTGGCTTTGGGTCAGATTACCGAGAGCCAGGTTGCCGCACGTGCCCAGCCACTGTGTGCGCCGGATGTCGACGCGATGTTTATCGCCTGCTCGCAACTGCCTACGCTCAATGTCGTGCACCCTTTAAGCCAGGCCTGGGGCAAACCTGTGCTGTCCTCGATTCAGGTGACCGCACAGCTTGCGATGCAAGCCGTAGAGGCGAGTACAGCGCGCACGGCATAACCCGTCCGTACGCAGCCTGACTTAACCAAGCGCCCGGGCAGGCAAGGCCACGATGTCTTCATTCGAAGCAATCCTGGCGCTTGTTTCCTTGGCTGCTGCGACAACCAGATGTGCATAATCCCGAAAGGCATCTGTACTGGTGGTCTGATTCGACGCAACAATTGCCAGACTGCCGAGTACTTCGCCCTCGCGGTTAAACAACGGTGCTGCGATCGAAATGATGCCGGCGTTGTAGTCACCCACCGTCATCGAAAACCCCAACTGTCGAATTTGTTTGAGAGAAGCCTTGAAGGCCTCCCAATCATTGCCCAGCCCCACCTGCGCGACCGATTCGGCATGCCTGGCATACAGAATGCGCAACTGGTGCATGGGCAGGTGCGCCAGAATACTTTTTGCGGAAGCGCCCGCCACGAGTGTGCGGCGCTGGCCACGGCTGAACAGACCATGCGGCACATCGCGTCCGCGTGCCTGCTGCACACACATGACAGAATCACTGAACAGAATACATAGCAAGGTGCTGTGACCCGTGTCGTAGGTCAGCCGCTGCGCCACAGGTGAGCCTGCGATATAGACGGGATCGCTTTCGCGCGAGACACGGTCGAGTTCCATGATGCGCGGACCCAGCACATACGAACCGTTGGCCACGCGCGCGAGATAGCCAGACGTGTGCAGCACCTTGAGGTAGCGATAACAGGTCGAGGCTGGCGCGCCCAAATGCTGGATCAGGTCTTCAGATGACCAGATCGGTTGCTCTGTCGTAAAGACATCCAGCAAGCCCAGCATTTTTTCTAAACTACTCATCTTTTACTTTCCATTTCCAATATTGTTGTCATCATAGCCCCACTACACGACAGGTCATTTGTCATTATTCTTTCTCATATGCATAGACAAAATAACCATAAAAGTTAAAATAGCCAAAAATTGGCATTCTTTTGTAATGCCCCATAAGCAATGGATGGAGACTCCAGAATGATTCAGCACAGACTTGGCCAGGTGTTACTCACGCTGACCACAGTGTTGACCGCGCTCCCCGCGGCCACAGCCTTTGCCCAGACCCCCACCCCTGACGGCTGGCCCAACAAACCGATTCGTGTGGTGGTCCCCTTTGCACCCGGATCCTTTACCGATACCGCCGCACGCACAGTGGGTGCCGAACTCAGCGCAGCACTGGGACAACCCATCGTGGTTGAAAACAAAGGTGGCGCTGGCAGCACACTGGGCACGGATATTGTCGCCAAGTCCGCCCCCGATGGCTACACATTCCTGGTGACCGACAACTCGTTTGCCGTATCTGCAGCCCTCTACGACAAGCTGCCCTACCAGCCCAAGGACATCGTGCAGGTGTCCTTGCTCGCCGATGCGCCTGCAGTCCTGGTCGGCCGCCCCAATCTCCCCACCAAAACCTTGAAAGAAACCATCGAAAGCGCGCGTGCGCACCCGAACCAGATGACCTTTGGTTCTGGCGGACAAGGATCTTCTGCTCAACTGGCAATGGAAGCCTTCTTGTTGCAGAACAATGTCGAAATGGTGCACATTTCGTTTAAGGGTATTGCAGCAGCCGTGATTGAGGTCGCAGCAGACCGCGTCGACATCGCCATCGGCAGCATCGGCTCAACCTCTGGCTTTATCAAGGATGGGCGTCTGCTGGGCCTGGCCGTCAGTGGTGATACACGTCAGGATATTTTCCCTAACGTCCCCACTTTTGCAGAGGCCGGCTATCCGCAATACCAGATGATGTACTGGTTCGGCATGATGGCGCCCGCGGGGACACCACCCGCCATCGTAGCGCGCATGCAACAAGCCGTCGCCAAAGCTGTCACCTCACCTAAAGTCACCGCTGTCTTTAGCGCAGCAGGCGTACGTGCCGTCGCAGACTCATCGGCTGAATTCAGCAAGCTTGTGCAAAACGAAACAGCGCAATGGGCTGACGTCATCCAGCGCGCCAAAATCAAACAGGAATAAGTATGGAAAACAATCTCAAAACCCGTCTTGCTGCAGGCGAAGTCTCTTTGTGCATGGGACTGCGCCAGGCGCGCACCGTTGATATCGGACCACTGGTGGGTGCTGCAGGCTTTGATTGCCTGTATGT
>CANBUF010000311.1 GCA_947372575.1 Alcaligenaceae bacterium
GGGCGTCGGAAAGCATTCCCTTCTCGCCCTCAACGTCGGTTGCTCCGGCTCCGTCAGCCTTCCAAACCCATTCGCCAGACGGCATTCGAACGCCGAGATTGCAGACAGCTACAGGAAATTGCGAAAAGCCCTATAGGCCATTAGGGTGATCGCTTATCAGAATATCGCCTATCGACATGATAGGCAGGAGATCGGCCTTGAACAATTCTTTTTCTAAAGTCGCGATCTGGATGGTCATCGGGCTGGTGCTCTTTACTGTATTCAAGCAGTTTGACACCCGCTCTCAGCCCCAGGATACCGTGAGCTATACCCAGTTCATGGATGACGCTAAGTCCGGCAAAATCCGCAAAGTCGATGTCCAGAGTGACGTACTGCACGTGACCCCTGATTCAGGACGTCCTTACACGCTGACCTCACCTGGTGACCTCTGGATGGTTTCAGACTTGCTCAAGGCTGGCGTTCAGGTTTCTGGCAAGGCACGCGAAGAACCCTCCCTGCTCATGAGCATTTTTGTTTCCTGGTTCCCGATGCTGCTGCTAATCGGTGTCTGGGTGTTTTTCATGCGCCAGATGCAAGGTGGCGGCAAGGGCGGCGCCTTTAGTTTTGGTAAATCTCGCGCCAAGATGATGGACGAGACCACGAACGCAATCACCTTCGCCGATGTTGCGGGATGTGACGAAGCCAAAGAAGACGTCCAGGAACTGGTCGACTTTTTGCGCGATCCTTCAAAATTCCAGAAGCTTGGTGGTCGTATTCCACGTGGCGTATTGATGGTCGGCTCGCCTGGTACAGGTAAAACTCTGCTCGCCAAGGCAATCGCCGGCGAAGCCAAAGTGCCGTTTTTCAGTATTTCGGGTTCCGATTTCGTTGAAATGTTTGTCGGTGTTGGCGCGGCACGTGTGCGCGACATGTTTGAGAACGCAAAGAAACATTCTCCTTGCATCATTTTTATTGACGAAATTGATGCGGTCGGTCGTCAACGTGGCGCAGGTGTCGGCGGCGGCAACGATGAGCGTGAACAAACCCTCAACCAGATGCTGGTCGAGATGGATGGCTTTGAATCGGGCGTTGGCGTGATTGTGATTGCCGCCACTAACCGTCCTGATGTGCTGGATCCCGCGTTACTGCGTCCCGGTCGTTTTGATCGCCAGGTCGTGGTGCCGCTGCCAGATATTCGCGGACGCGAACAGATTCTTAAAGTTCATATGCGCAAAGTGCCGATTGCACACAATGTGGACGCACATATTCTGGCCCGTGGTTGCCCTGGCTTTTCTGGTGCGGATCTGGCTAATCTGGTCAACGAAGCGGCTTTGTTTGCTGCACGTCGCAATGGCCGTACGGTTGACATGTCCGATTTCGAAAAAGCTAAAGACAAAATCATGATGGGCGCAGAGCGTCGCTCCATCGTGATGCCTGAAGAAGAACGCCGCAATACGGCGTATCACGAATCAGGTCACGCAATTGTGGCGCGCATGCTGCCTAAGACTGATCCTGTGCACAAGGTCACGATTATTCCGCGCGGACGTGCATTAGGTGTGACCATGCAGCTGCCCGAGGGCGATCGCTACAGCATGGACAAAGAGCGTTTGCTTTGCACGATCTCAGTGCTGTTCGGCGGCCGGATTGCCGAAGAGCTGTTCATGAATCAGATGACAACTGGCGCCTCGAACGATTTTGAACGTGCGACGACCATCGCGCGCGACATCGTGATGCGTTATGGCATGACGACTGAACTCGGTCCGATGGTTTATGCAGAAAATGAAGGCGAAGTCTTTTTGGGTCGCAGCGTGACCAAGACGACCAATATGTCTGAAGCAACGATGCAAAAAGTGGATGCCCAGATTCGCAAGATCATTGATCAGCAATACGATGTTGCACGCACGATTCTTGAAGGTAATCGCGACAAAGTCGAGCTCATGACCAAGACGCTGCTTGAGTGGGAAACCATCGATGCAGACCAGATCAATGACATCATCGAGGGACGTCCTCCACGCCCACCGAAAGTTCCGCAGGGTTCTTCTGATTCGTCAGATACCCCAACCGGAACGGCTCCAGGTGCGACCGGCGATGCCGCTGCTGCTGTCTGATTGCGACTGAGAGACTGAATGTCTGATAAGTGGTTATGCGGGCGCTTCGAGTTCACACTCGAGCGCCCGATTTTAATGGGTATCGTCAACGTCACGCCTGATTCTTTTTCCGATGGCGGCGAACATGCAACGATTGATACTGCCATTGAACATGCCAGGCGACTGGTATCAGAAGGCGCCCAGATCCTGGATATAGGCGGAGAATCTACGCGTCCGGGAGCAGCGTCTGTCAGTGTGGACGAAGAGCTTGCGCGTGTGATTCCAGTAGTCCTTGCCATGCAGGATGCAGGTGTGGCCATTTCCGTTGATACCTGCAAACCTGAAGTCATGCGTGCAGCCCTTGAGGCTGGAGCGGACATGATTAATGATGTAACGGGTTTTCGTGACCCAGCCGCGCGTGAATTGGTTGTCCGATATGCCGACTGCGGCTTGTGCATCATGCATATGCAAGGTGAACCACGTACCATGCAAGCGCACCCTAAATATGAGGATGTGGTGAGCGAGGTGAAGGACTATTTGGTTGGACAAGCGCGCCAGCTCGAAGCGCTCGGTGTGGAGCGGCATAGGATTTGTCTTGACCCAGGGTGTGGTTTCGGTAAAACCGTTGAACAAAATTTTGTATTACTCGCGCAGCTCGACAAGCTTGTCATGCAAGGTTATCCGGTATTGCTAGGCGTTTCGCGCAAATCGATGATTGGCGCGGTGACCGGACAGCCAGTTGGCCAACGGCTTCCAGGTAGCCTCGCCGCCGCATTGGCGGGAGTGGCGCGGGGTGCGAAAGTCTTGCGGGTGCACGATGTTGCCGCGACGCGAGACGCACTCAATGTATGGCGAGCAGTATTCGAAGGAATTCAGACATAATGAAAAACAGAAAATATTTTGGTACGGATGGTGTGCGCGGTCTGGTGGGTGGCAGTGTCATCAATGCTGAATTCGCGTTAAGGCTGGGGTATGCGGCCGGTAAAGTGCTTGCACGCGAACACTCGTCTTCACGTCGCGGTAAACCGACTGTGCTGATCGGCAAAGATACGCGGATCAGTGGTTATATGCTGGAGTCGGCGCTGGAGGCTGGCCTGGCTTCAGCAGGGATTGAAGTGCTGTTGGCTGGACCGTTGCCGACTCCTGCTGTTGCCTATCTGACGCGAACATGGCGTCTGGTGGCCGGCATTGTGATCAGTGCCTCACACAATCCTTATTATGACAACGGCATCAAGTTTTTTTCTTCGCAGGGAATGAAACTCCCTGATGCAACCGAAGCCGCCATCGAAGCCGCGATCGATGAGCCGCTTGAATGCGTATCATCCGAAAAACTCGGCCGTGCCCGACGGATTGATGACGCGCCAGGCCGCTATATTGAGTTTTGTAAAAGTACCTTTC